>JAWLHF010000136.1:0-7051 GCA_041690515.1 Clostridiaceae bacterium
CTTCAGCCTCATAGTCATAATACATGCCCGGTTCCAGTTCAAGCACTACTCTGGCAACTCCAACATCAGGGTGCCCTGATCTTATGGCTTTGACAAAAGGTGTGCCGGTGTTCAGTGTCTGGTGTTCACTTAATACTGCTTTATAAACATCCACCACCAGCCTGTCAGGGTTGTTCAATCGAAATACATTAGGGGCTACATCCTGACTTCCCCTTATCATCAATACGTCTCTTCCATCCTCTTTTATGAAGCTGACAGGATTTATTATATTTGCATATATAAGAGATACTGTCTTCATATCATTGGATTGGACCAGTTTGCATCTTGTCTGGTCCTCCAGTTCGATCACAACCCGCACCACATTGGGAGAAGTGCTGTGCTGAGCTACTCTTGCTCTGATTACACCGCCTTTTCCTATCTCTTTTGTTTCAAATTCAGTATGGAGAACGGAATTTTCTATATCCACCACCATTCTGATTGGATCAGCCATTGTATAGCTGTTGTATTTTATTGGGTTGTTCGCAACTATGTTAAGCTGTGGAAAGCCACCGCTCTCATCATATATGATATCTTCAATTTTTGCTGCTTTGAATTCAACCGGCTTATCCTCCGGTATATCTGCAGGTTTAGTTTCAACGGTCACCGGTGGTTTGTCCTTTTCAATGCTTACTATGTTCTTTGCTTTATCATATGAAACGTATAAGCCAAAATTATCCTCTATGAAACTTATAGGCACATATGCACGCTCATTATACATTATTGGCACGGGACTTACCTTTACATTCCTGCCGTTGACCACACCGGTACCATAGCCTATGGATACCTTGGCAGAGATGTTGGACGATATCAGATCCATTGTCTTTACCGAATCCGCCCAAGTCACCTTATAACCCATAGCCTCACCAAAGCGTCTAAGGGATATGTATACAACATCATTCTTAACATAGGGAAGGTCTGTTGTGTCGACTTTCTTTCCCATAACATACAATCCACCTATAGGCGGTGCTTTTTTGTTAACTGAGATGACATTACTATTCTTGTCGTATGTAGTGGTGTAGTTGAAGTAGTCCTGTACGAAGGTCAAGGGAACATGAGCCCTGTCATTGTGCATTATAGGCGCAGCGTCCATTGTCACCTTCTTGCCGTTGACATATGCACTCTTGTTTCCTAACGTGACCTTTATTGTCGGGCTGGCGGATTTAAGCTCCATGGTGCTGGTTTTTGCATTCCAGCTGACTTTGTAGCCCAATGATTCCCCAAGGTATCTAAGAGGCAGATATATCCTATTGCTCTTGATGACAGGAGGACTCGCCGCACTTGCTTTCTTCCCCAGTATCTGCATTGACAGAGGAGGTGTTTTTGTTCCAGTTGCTTGTGCGAATACGGTGCCTGCAAAGCTGGTTGTCAATAAGCAGAACACGAGTATGACTACAATTGCTTTTTTCATATAATTCCTCCTATCTTTGAATATATATTTGATATTCCGTTCTGCGTATCATTCATGGTTAGCCTTCAGTGTTGCAGCAGAATTACAGAATACCCTTTTCTATGACAATAAAGGCATATTCTACTATAATATTTCGACTTATTTCCTCAGATTCCTTTGCTGTATTATTATAAATACATTACCAATATATTTCAATTATGTTTCAGCGGTATAAAAATGCGACGTCGCATTTTTAGTTGTGAGATGCAGGCACTGGGTCATGTCTCAGGGGTCCTGTTGCGAGTTTCGGGTGTTTATGCAGGGCTTCGGGGCATTTCTTTTATCACCCGCAACCATGATTCGCCATTAACGGGAGGTTATGGAAACAGTCCCCTGCATTGCTATGTTTGTATTATACGTAGGGGCAGGTTTCCATGCCTGCCCTGAAGAATGCGTAATATCAGAGGTTCAATGGCCGCCCCTAGTACAATGTAGTTGTGATAAATGTACATCTACATTCTCTTTTTTTTACCATATATTAATTGTTAACATAACAAATCACAATTTCAGTTAAATGAACATTTCTATAGGCTTCCTACTTAGCCTTTTCCAGCTTCTGGCTGGTCTGGACCTTGTCAATCATATATAATTATTGCTAGACTAGGAGGGTTGTCGTGGCCGCCCCTGGGACCTCACCTATACGATGAGGATTACCCGAAGTGTAGACTGATAATCCATTCCGGTAAGATTATATGGTTTGGCTGGTTGAGGCCAGCACTTAGCTGGTTCCTCGTGTCACATGCTAGGATGCGTACTTACGGGAAAAGAATGGATGAACCCAAGTCTAATAATATTTGGAGGAGGATCTTTATGAAACTTTTACCTGTTGCCGGTATAGATGTCGGCAAGAACTTCAGTGAGATGGCTATTCTTACACCATCCAACGAAGTATATGCCAGAATGAAAATCCGACATGACTCCCACCACGATGTTGATAAGGCTGTTCAGCTGCTTCAAAATGTAGAAAAGGATTTCGGAGCAAAGCCTGTCATCATCATGGAATCAACAGGACACTACCACAAAATCCTTTTCTATTCCCTCTATAACCTTGGATATGAGGTATCCGCAACGAACCCTATCCAAACTAATTCTATCAAAAATGTGGGAATAAGAAAAGTAAAAAATGACAAGGTAGATGCCCGTAAAATTGCCCTGCTTTACAGACTCGGAGAAATCAGTTTCACAAAAATCCCTGATGCTAAGCTTGATTGTCTTAAGAGCCTTTGCCGCCAGTACTATAATCTTTCTGACGAGCTCACCGCCTACAAGAACAGTCTTACCGCTGTAGTCGATCAGTTGATGCTCAACTTCAACCATGTATTTAAAGATAATTGTTCTTCTACGGCTTTAGCTGTGCTTGAAAAGTATCCATCTCCAAAACACCTTCTTGAAGCTAATCCTGAGGAGTTGATTACTCTTATACAGAAAACCTCCAAGAAGAGCTTGAAATGGGCTATGGACAAGTATGAGCTACTTTATTCAAAAGCTAAAGATTTTCAACCTCTAAGCATTGATAATACTGCTAATCTGACAATGCTTAATATCAATATTACAATGATCAGGACACTGTCGGATTCACTTAAAAGCATTATCAGTACCATACATAAGCTTTTGAAGGAGGATACTGCAAGGAATGCATCTGCTATGGCTTCAATAATCGAGCTCCTTTGCACTATCCCAGGTATAGGAGTATTAACTGCAGCTACTATTCTATCTGAGGTTAGAGACTTTTCTCTTTTCTCAAAACCAGACAAGCTTACTGCTTTCTTTGGCATTGACCCGTCTGTAAATCAGTCAGGAAATTTCGAAGGAACTCAAAACAAGATGTCAAAACGAGGAGCAAAGCTTCTACGAAGAGTCCTTTTTACAGTAGCACTCGCTAATATCGGTAAAAAGTCTAATGGTAAGTTAAGCAACCCAGTCCTTCATGAGTTTTATCAGAAAAAATGTATCTCTAAGCCTAAAATGGTCGCAATAGGTGCTGTAATGCACAAGCTTGTATACATCATATTTGCTGTTCTAAGAGACAGAAAACCTTTTGAGCTAAGAACACCCGAGGAGCATGCGATCCGGCTTAAGACAAAGACTTTAGCCGCTTAGTAGAAACCTATATTATGTCATTTTCAAAGATCATTTTATTTAGCTATTTTATGTTGATTTCACACAGATAGCTTTATTGTTATGCCTTTTTTATCACTCATTAATTCTTGTAGAATCTTAAAAATATTTTCAATTACTATTGACAACACTTAGCTGGTCTACGGATTGCCATTATTATATTGTAGGGGTGCGCATTGCGCGTCCGCTAATGTCGCATTATGATTACTTGAGCCTCTGTGTCATCCTGAGCTTGCGAAGGATTTAGACCCTAAAGGAATACATGAAGATTTTTCATAGGATGAGCAAGAAAGTTAAGATTCTTCACTGCGTTCAGACAATGACATCATAACTGAGAAATTAGTAAACTTCCGTGTAATCGTGGAGCGATTCCGTATAACATCCGTGTGTTCAGTGTTACCCGCCCCCATACCAATAAGGAATACCCAAACATACCTCGAAACCCCGTAACCTCGGATCTCGCAACCATGATGCGTCTATGACGCATTCTTATATTTTTACGACAAAAAAGGACACGATGTTCTCGTATCCTTCGACGCTATATTATAACAATTTGTTCCATCACAAATCAAACCTTAAAAAGCTCATCCACATCGGGAGGGCTTAGGAGAATAACTTCTCCGCTTCTTACTATGTTCCTGCCCTGTTCTGTTATCCTTCCAATTATTGCTGCTTGTATACCCTTCATCTCAAGTATCCTTACCAGTTCTTCACCATTCTTTGCTGTTATCAGCATTGAACCGCTGGATATCAGCCTATATGGGTCAATTCCGTATATTTCGGATATCCTCCGTGTAACCTCCTGTACGGGGATTTTGTCAATGTATACATCTATTCCTTTACCTGAGCTTTCTGCTATCTCCCAGGCAGCCCCCAGGATGCCTCCTTCGGTTACATCATGCATGCTGCTTGCTCCAAACTCTCCTGCCGCAGCACCTTCCTCCACTACGCTTATATGCTTTATAAAAGCTTTTGCTGTTTTGATCTCCTCGGGGGACAATCTGCCTGCAAGCTCCTTTTCCCTATCCGCAGCTATTATTGCAGTACCTTCCAGTCCTGCCCATTTTGTCATTATAACATCATCCCCTGTCTGAGCTCCTGAGGATCTGACTATCCTTTCTTTTTGCACCTTCCCCAAGGCTGTGGTAGATATAACTATTCTGTTGACAGCTGATGTGATCTCGGTATGCCCCCCTATTATCTCCACTCCAAGGGCTGCAGCTGCTTCCCCAGCCTCCTCCATAACCTTCCTTATGTCATCTTCTGTAGCCGAAGGGGGTGCCAGTACGGTTACCATTATACCCACAGGCCTCACTCCGCTGGTAGCGACATCATTGCAGGATATGTGTATTGCCAAGGTACCGGCTCCTTCTGATGCTCCGGTGATGGGATCCGTTGACAGGACACAGGCATAGCTGCCAAAATCTATAGCTGCGCAGTCCTCTCCGATTTCAGGCCGCAATATGACCTCTTCCCTTTTGACTTTGATATTATTGAATACCAGGCTCTTTAGAAGCTCTGGAGGTATTTTCCCTTCTTTCATTTCAACACACCTTCTTCATAAAAATGTCATTTCCGTTATCTAATTTAGGTTATTATATAACACTATTTGATAGAAATGACTCCATTTGTTCAAATTATAACATAATTTGATATACCAGATAATACTCCTGTTTAAGATTAAGCTCCTAAAAGCCATTGACTCACCTTTCAAGTATTAGAAGCCTTTGCTGATAATCAATCGTAACAAGAAATTGGCAAAGGACATCAGCCCCTATTGTAGCCATTATTTCTTTTTCAATGCCCCGGCCTACTGCACGCTGCGAATGGACCGAAACAGATGGTAAACTGGTTTTAAAACTCCCGATTTCTAAATTCGATAGTTTAACCCTGCCGAATATATTCTGTTTTGCATTTACTTGATTCGCTATTTTACTGTCTATCACACTGACAGAGGCACCTGTGTCAACCATAGCGTAGTATTCTTCCTCATCTATTCTAATTGGTATAACTATATAGCCTTCTCCGTTTCCTTCCATAATAAAAAAGTTAAAAACCTGACGACTTTCACTGCTGGTAATATTTTCAGGAAGTCGTGATTTACTAAAGGCGACTTTCTTATTCTTATAATCTAAAGTAATCCTTCCTGCCTTAAATGGTTCAAACCCGATATAACTGTCTTTCCCTTCAACGATAATACCTGAATCTAATTTCATTTGCTTTCCTTCGATATAAAAACTATTAACTTTAAACTGAGGAGATTCAGATATCAAAGCACCTTCCGAGTTATACACATTTGTATAGTTATATATCTGAAATTTATCTGCTTTGGCTGCTTGCTCAGAGACACATATGCCAAAAGCATTCCCCGTATCTAAATATGCCTCTGTCTTTACTCCATTCAATAAAATATCAAAATACAATCTTCCCCTGTTGTGAGTGTTGAATTTAACATCCAATAGTTCATTTGAATTATAACTATACTTTGAAATCCATATGTCCGGATTATAGGGAGATTTTGGACTATACCTATTAATAGGAAGAATATAGGCAAATAATAGACAAAATATGATTGCAGATAACAGCAATATTAACAGAAGTCTGTTTTCCCTCATGGACATTTCCTTTATAGCCTTACGCTATCTATGTTTTCAACAGGCAGCCAATCATCCATATTTCCATAATTACTTTTGTCAATTCTGAAAGGTTCTATTGCGTCTACATTTCCAACCTGAATTAAGACAATATATCTTTTTCCTGCCCATTTATTAAATTGCTTTTCAGTTAATCTCAGTTTATCCTGATTCTTTTCAACCAGTGAAATAGACTCATCTTCAGCCATTTTATCAGAATTGTATACATCAGTCACATTTCCTTTTGCCCTAACCTTCCCTTCCCCGTCGTTATTAATAAAGTATAGCATATCTCCAATGTTTACTCTGCCATAAGGCAACTTTCTGCCTGTTGCACCCCTTAAAATCATAGTTTTTCTTCCTGTAATAAGTTCTTCCAATTCATTTGATTTTGCATCCACATAAACTACATGATCCATGTCGGCACCCCCATTCTTATCTTCCATCCAAAACCAAGTTATTATATGTTTCCTAATTAACCCATCGAAATTTCCTCTAGCTCTATCAATTTTAATAGTAGAATTACTATAGAAAATCTCCAAAATTAAATCTAAACAAAATGCCTCTATTATTATTTTCTGGACTTATATTACCTCTCCTCCAATATATATCAAATAATCAGCAAAATTCTTCTGAAATTTGCTGATTACTGCTAAGCGCTTTTATTTATTAATAATAATGGAGTCAGCAGCAAGCTGATTGACATAACAAACATTGAAATACCCAGCCATTGAGATACTAACGGAAATACTGATGAAATAAATAGATATTTCTGACTAAGGCACCACCTAAGTCCAATTATTATTATAATTGC
>JAWLHF010000137.1:0-7038 GCA_041690515.1 Clostridiaceae bacterium
AGTTCAGGAAGCTCTTCAAGAGCGTCTATGGCTTCTCTGAGCATTGCAAATTCTTCCGCACACCGGTCGCATATCTCGTTATGCTTGATTATCATTTCTCTTTCCAGTTCACATATATTGCCGTCGAAATATTTCATGACCAGATTACTTATTTCCTTGCATTGCATACTTTTCACGCTCCTTTTCCCTGTTGATAAGCTCTTCCTTGAGCATCTGACGGGCTCTATAAAGTCTGTTTTTGACTATAGTAAGGGATTCACCTGTAATGTCCATTATCTCCTGATAGGACAGGTTCCTGTGATGAAACAGTATCAGGAATTGCCTGTATTTGTCCGGCAGCTTCATTATCGCATCCTGCACCATTTTTTGATTCTCTTTCCTTATATACTCTTCCTCAGGAGTTTCTTTTCCATCTTTAAGCTCAAAGCCTTCATCTATAGGCACTGTCTCAGCCTTCCTTTTCCGCAGATGGTCAAGACAAAGATTTGAGGTAACCTTTAGTGCCCAGGTCATGAACTTGTATTCAGGATTGTATTTGGAAAGGGAATTGTACATCCGTATAAATGCTTCCTGGGAGATATCCTCAGCTTCTTCCCGGTTTCCCATCATCCTGAAAGCCGTATTGTAAACAGCTCTCTTGTATTTCTCGATGAGTGCCTCAAAAGCATTCACATCTCCGGCCAAGCACCGATTCACTATTTCAATGTCAGAGGCAATCAAACTCATCCCACCTCATAGTCCCGCTTATTTGGGGCTATCCTTACTGGTACAGGTACGTAAATACCGTCACCTGTTTTCCCATTTTTATTTTATCTATCTAGTTATATATACGCGTTTAAAAAATAATTGTCTGATTTAATAAAAGAAGAATGCGTCATAGACGCATCATGGTTGCGAGGTCCGAGGTTGCAGGGTTTCGAGGTATGCTTGGGTATTCCTTATTGATATGGGGGGGCGGGTAACACTGAACACACGGATGTTACACGGAAGCTTACTAATTTCTCAATTACGCGGTCATTCTGAGCGCAGTGAAGAATCTTAACTTTCTTGACCATCCCATGAAAAATCTTCGTGCATTCCTTTAGGGTCTAGATCCTTCGCTTCACTCAGGATAACACAGAGGCTCAAGTAATTATAATGCGACATTAGCGGACGCGCAATGCGCGCCCCTACAATATAATAATGGCAATCCGTAGGGGCGGTCATCGGCCGCCCTCATATTTCGCATTCCTCAGGGCAGGCATGGAAACCTGCCCCCGCTTGAACACCCGAAACTCGCAACAGGACCCATGAGACATGACCCAGTGCTTGCATCTCGCAACCGAAAATGCGACTATGTCGCATTTTTATACGATTATTCCAACCTCTTCCACATTATCACTGCGTCTTCCCCTGTATCCGAATAATAACCTTTTCTTATCCCGCTGTCTTCAAAACCCAGCTTCTTATACAGGTTACGTGCCGCATCATTTGATACCCTTACTTCCAACGTTATGCTTCCGGCGTTGTTATCCTTTGCTTCCATTAATAAGGCTTCTACAAGCTTTTCTCCGATTTTCCGTCCTCTGTAGTCTGGGTGTACCGCTATATTTGTGATATGCCCTTCATCAAGCACAACCCACATTCCTCCGTAAGCTGCAACTCTTCCGTCAACCTTTGCCACTATATATCTTGCCAGGTTGTTCTTTGAAAGCTCAGATTCAAATGACTCCCGGGACCAAGGTGTTGTGAAGCTAAGGTTCTCAATCTCACAAACCTGATCTATATCCTCCGGGCTCATTCTTTGTATTTCCACCTTTTGTCGCTTTTCATATTCCGCTTCTGCCTGGGATTTTCTTATATATGTAAGCTTAAAAGTACTATAGGTGTCTATATTGCCCTTTTGATACAAATCCATAGCCGCCATGGCACAGGAAGCAGCTCTTGGCAGCAGGCTGTCAGCCGATGCTGTATAGTACTCCTCCAGTCCGTTTTTCAATTTCTCTTCAAAAATCAATACCCCATCTCCCAGGAATGAGACTGGCTCATTCTTGCTTTTCAGAAGAGCTAAAAGCTCCTCTATGGGAATCGCTCTATAGTCCTCCAGCTTGACAAGCTTTCCTTTCTTCCAGCTATACAGACTGCTGTATACCATTCCTCTCTGGGCGTCCAGCATTGGACAAACCAGGCCTGTACAATTATAAAGGTTATACGCCAATGCATCCAGAGTAGGCACCCCTACAATAGGTTTGCCAAAGGTTTGGGACATACCTTTTATTATGGATGCTCCAATACGTAGACCGGTAAAGGAACCGGGGCCTGCAGAGCATGCATAAAGATCTATCTCACCTGGTGATATTCCTGATTTTTTAAAAAGCTCATCAATTATACCCATTATCTTCTGGGAATGAGCTCTGTTGATGTTCAATATGTATTCGCATACAAGCCTTCCGTCTTCCAGTATCGCTGCAGTAGCAGCTGAAGTGGATGTATCAACGGCCAGGATTTTCATTATGCTCCATTCCTTTCACTATATTGTCATAAACCTCTCCTGTAGGTTCCATTATTATTTCACGGGAGTCATCCCCTTTAGTGTTCAGTATGGTTATCCAAAGCCTTTCTCCAGGAACTATATCTTTCACTATATCTGCCCACTCCAGGACAACAACGCCGTCTCCGAAAAAGTACTCCTCATAACCCAGCTCATACATCTCTTCAACGTCATTCAGCCTGTATACATCAAAATGAAAAAGCGGCAATCTGCCCTCGTATTCATTTATGATGGTATAGGTCGGACTGGTCACATAATCCTCTACTTCCAGTCCCTTTGCTATACCTTTTGTAAAAGCAGTCTTTCCTGCTCCAAGGTCACCGGACAGGCATATTATACTCCCTTTGTGCAGCAGCCTGCCCAACTGTTCACCGATTCTGGATGTTTCCTCAGCACTTTCAGTAATAAGTCTAAGCATCATTTACCTCCAGTAATACTATGTCATAGAACAAATAGAATAAAAAATATCTATAGTAATCTAAATGTTTCGCACTAAACATCTTACATTGAATTCAAATAGTGTGAAACATAAATATTACTATAGATATTATACTCTGTTTAAAGGTAAATGTATACATTTGTGGTTTTTACAAGGGCAGCACCCTTATTATTCATGTTTCCTATCCTCTATACACCATCACACCGTCTATGAGAACAGCATGGGTCCTGCCGACCAGTTCAAAAGGATGTCCTTCGACGCAGTAATCAAAGGTGGTATCTACAACAGCAATTTTCTAATTCAATCCTTTCATGCTAAGACTTATCCTATTGCGGTCAAGGTCAACATCCAGAACCTTGACTTTAACAATATCCCCCACCTGTACCACATCCAGCGGTCTCCTTACATATCTGTCAGCCAACTCGGATATATGCACCAAACCGTCCTGGTGAACTCCAATATCCACAAAAGCGCCAAAATCAATAACATTTCTGACTGTGCCCGTAAGTATCATTTCCGGTCTCAGGTCCTTGATATCCAATACATCTGACATCAATATCGGCTTGGGCATCTCGTCCCTTGGGTCCCTTCCGGGCTTCTGAAGCTCAGCAATAATATCTCTCAGAGTCGGTACACCTACTCCCATTTCGGCTGCCAGTTCATTTACATCCATGCCTTTCAGCTTTGCCACCACACCTCCCATATCCTTCTGCTCAAGGGATTTCAGAGAGTAGCCCGCTTTTTCCAACAGTTTCTCTGCTACCTCATAGGATTCAGGATGTACTGATGTATTATCCAATATGTTTTCGCTTTCAGGTATCCTTAAAAAGCCGGCCGACTGCTCAAAAGCCTTTTCTCCAAGCTTTTTCACCTTCAGCAGCTGTCTTCTGCTTTTGAACTTGCCGTTCTCTTCCCTGTACGCAACTATATTCCTGGCAATACCTGTGTTTACCCCTGATATATGCTGCAGAAGAGATGGTGATGCTGTATTAAGGTCTACGCCGACACTATTGACACAATCCTCCACAACTCCCCCCAGGGACTCAGAAAGCTTTTTCTGTGCTACATCATGCTGATATTGCCCTACTCCTATGGACTTAGGATCTATTTTTACCAATTCCGCAAGAGGGTCCTGAAGCCTTCTGGCAATTGAGATAGCTCCGCGCAAGGATACATTTATATCGGGATATTCCTGTGCTGCCAGCTCTGATGCTGAATACACCGATGCTCCCGCTTCATTGACAATTACATAGTGAAGGGGTTTATTCATTTCTTTAATGATATCCGCGCAGATCCTTTCGGACTCTCTGGATGCAGTTCCGTTACCCAGAGATATGACTTCAACATTATGCTTTTCTATCAGATTTTTCAGTACCTTTTTTGCTTCCTCCACCTGGTTCTGTGGGGGAGTCGGATACACAGTCACTGTCTCAAGAAGCTTTCCTGTATCATCCACCACTGCTATTTTACAGCCGGTTCTAAAGGCCGGGTCAAAACCCATTACAGCCTTACCCTTTATTGGCGCCTGCAGAAGCAGATTCCTCAGATTTGCCGCAAATACTTTTATGGCTTGTTCTTCTGCCTTTTCAGTAAGCTCATTCCTTATCTCCCTCTCTATGGATGGAGCAATAAGCCTGTTATATGCATCCTTTATCACTGCCTCCAGCAGTTCCCTGTAAGGTGAGCCTTCGACTATGGTATTGACTGCCATGTAGGCCAGTATCCTGTCTGTAGGTGCTTCAATCTTAACCGATAGGAATTCTTCCTTTTCTCCTCTGTTTACCGCAAGTATCCTATGGGGTGCAATTTTAAAAACAGGCTCTCTGTAATCATAGTACATTTGATACTCTGATTTTTCTTCTTTCGTGCCCTTTGCTGCAATCGTACCGTTCCTGAAGGTCAACTCCCTTATTTCCTTTCTGAACTCCGCATTGTCCGATACACTTTCAGCAATTATGTCTGATGCTCCGTTTATAGCATCCTGTGCTGTCTCTACTCCCAGCTCAGGGTTTATAAAGTTTGCTGCTATATCCTCCAAAGCCTCAGCTGTTTTTTCCTGCTTCAGTATTATCTCAGCCAAAGGCTCCAATCCTTTTTCCTTTGCTATTGTAGCTCTTGTCCTCTTTTTCTGTTTATATGGACGGTACAGGTCTTCAACCTCCTGCAGCACCTCAGCTTTCTCAATGGAAGCCTTAAGCTCCTCAGTGAGCTTGCCTTGCTCGTCAATAAGCCTTATGACCTCATCCTTCCTATTTTCCAGATTCCTGAGATATGTAAGCCTTTCGTTAAGTTCTCTCAATACCGTGTCCGAAAGTTCTCCGGTAAGCTCTTTCCTGTATCGTGCGATAAAGGGTATTGTGTTGCCGTCATCTATGAGCTTAACAGTACTTTCCACCTGCCACGGCTTAACCGACAGTTCCTTCGCAAGCTTTGCAATTATATCCATTTGCTTCTCTCCTTCGTTGTGCAGTTTATCTATATAAATTATACTATCTGTTTTTTACTATGTTTTCAATAGGAAGGAGGTAGGAGGTTCCAATGGGAATAGGCAGCATGGGCATCCTTCAAAAACCAATTGCCTGCAGCTCTTATGTATGATAGTATACCAATAGAGTACAAGTGTTTATGCTGCGCATACATTGCGTCTCGAAAGTTCATAAGTATTTGTATTCAATGTGAAATATTTTGTGCGAAACATATAGGAGGTAATACTTAATGGTTGACAAGAAAATGTATATAGTTGACTCCGGCATACTTCCCAAGGTCTACGAGAAGGTCATAAGTGCGAAGCTTTTATTGAAGACAGGGGATGCACATACAATCCAGGAAGCTTGTCAGAGAACGGGGATAAGTCGAAGTGCTTTTTATAAATACAAGGACAGTGTTTTTGACTATACCACACAAGAACTTGGACGGATCGTTACACTGTTTATGATACTGAAGCATACTCCCGGTGTCCTCTCAGACATAATCAACAGGATCTCATCCGCCAAGGGTAATATAATAACCATCAATCAGAACATACCCGTAATGGGCTCCGCATCTTTAACAGCTTCAATTGATACAAGAGCTATGGAGATAAATCCGGAGGAGCTGGTGGAGCTTCTGCTTTCCTGCAAAGGCTGCAAGAAGGTGGAAATTATAGGGATGGAGTAAATATAATAGGACGGCCAATGGCCGCCCCACAGATTGTTATCTGCAATCGAATTTATTGATAATATCCCTAAGTGCAACTGCCATTTCATTCAGCTTGACTGCGGAACTGCTTATCTCCTGCATTGCGGAGGTTTGTTCCTCGGTGCTGGCCAGTACATTCTGGGTTCCTCTTGAGGTTGTCTCGGCAATAGTGCTTACTTCTCCAACTGCATCAATTACCTGAGCGTTCTCGGTCTTCAACTCAAGTACGGAATCAGAAACAAGCCTTACTTCCTCAGCCACAAGGTGTATGTCCTTTATTATCCTGTCAAAAGTGCTGTAAGTTGAGCTGATGGCTTCGGTTCCCTTCTCTACCTCTTCCAGCCCTTCATTCATTGCATTAACAGTCACTTCTGTCTCACCCTGAACTTCCAGCAGAAGAGTCTCAATATCCCTTGAAGCATCTCTTGTCTGTTCTGCAAGATTCCTGATTTCATTGGCGACCACAGCAAAACCCTTTCCGGCTTCTCCCGCACGTGCAGCTTCAATAGCTGCATTCAACGCAAGCATATTTGTCTTTCCTGCAATATCCTTTACTATCTTCACAATTCCAGTTATCTCAGCCGATTTATTCCCAAGATGTTTAACCAATGAAGCTGACTCCACAACGATCTCTTTTATCATACCTATGGTTTCGCTAATGACATTGATATTCTCAGAGCCTTCCTGAGCTATCCTTGCCGCTTCTTCTGCAGAAGCTGCTACTGTCTGGGTCTTCTGAGCTGTTTCACTTACTTTATTTGTGATCTCCTGCACAACCCCTGAAGTTACTGACACAGAAGCCATCTGCATCTGCGAGCCTTCTGCGACACTATCAACTATTGCTGCGATTTCCTCTGTAGCTGCTGTGCTTATACCGGCACTCTCGCTCAGC
>JAWLHF010000138.1:0-7031 GCA_041690515.1 Clostridiaceae bacterium
TAACTTAAATTGAGAGGTGTTACAATGGACTTTTTGCATCGCAGACCGTTACACTTTTTGGCTGCATTTTGTTACACTTTTAGATTACACTAAACAGTTTATTGCAGAGAAAGGTTGTACTTGCCTGTTAAATATAATATAATTTAACATTGTGGCAATATTAATTTTAAGTTCTAATAAGCACATATCAGAATTATTTATCATAGAAAGGACGAAATAGATGAAACTTGGAATCGTAGGCCTACCGAACGTAGGAAAAAGTACTCTGTTCAATGCTATCACCCAGGCAGGAGCCGAATCCGCCAACTACCCCTTCTGCACCATAGAACCCAATGTAGGCGTAGTTGCAGTACCTGATGAAAGACTCGAAAAGCTGGCTGAGATTTACTCTTCAAAAAAAATTGTTCCGACTGCCATAGAATTTTATGATATAGCCGGTCTTGTAAAGGGTGCAAGCAAAGGGGAAGGACTCGGTAACAAGTTCCTTTCACATATACGTGAGGTTGAAGCAATAGTGCATGTTGTCAGATGCTTTGAGAGTACAGATGTGGTTCACGTGGACGGCAATGTGAATCCTCTAAGGGATATAGAGACTATCAATCTTGAACTTATTTTTTCCGATATAGAGATGCTGGAAAGAAGGCTGCAAAAATCCCAGAAGGCCGCCAAGGGTGATAAATCCCTGGCTGCTGAGGTTGAGCTTATTCAGCAGGCAATGGCAGTGCTGGAGGAAGGCAGATCAGTCAGGACCCTTACCTTATCAGATGAGCAGAAGGAGCTTGTCAAATCCTTCAACCTGTTAAGCTCAAAACCTATCATATATGTTGCAAATGTATCTGAATCAGACCTGGCAGACGACGGCAGGTCAAATCCCTACGTGGAAAGTGTACGGAAGTTTGCTGCTACTGAAGATGCGGAGGTAGTAGTAGTATCCGCTCAAATAGAAGAAGAGATCTCCCAACTGCCCGAAGAAGAAAGAAGCGAATTTCTTAAGGATTTGGGATTGGATAAATCAGGTCTGGACAAATTGATTCAAGCAAGCTACAAACTGTTGGGGCTCATTAGCTTCCTTACCGCCGGCCCTCCTGAGTCAAGAGCCTGGACAATAAAGTCAGGTACTCCTGCACCCCAGGCCGCCGGGAAGATACATTCGGATATCGAAAGAGGTTTCATCCGTGCGGAGGTAATAGCCTATGATGATTTGATGGCCCACGGCGGCAACATGGCTTCCGCCAAGGAAAAGGGACTTGTAAGAATCGAAGGTAAAGATTATATAATGAAGGACGGCGATGTAGTACATTTCAGGTTCAATGTGTAGATAGAAAAGGTATCGGATCCGCCTGCATAGATCCGGTGCCTTTTTCACACTCATGGACAATTCCGCCATATAATGTATTAAAGATATATGGAGGGCTCTTCAAAACATTCCTTATTATTCCATTTTATGGTATAATGTAGACAAGTGTTTTGTGGAGGTAATAATTATGCTAGGTTATGTTATATGCGCTGCAGCTCTTACATTAGGACTTGCAATACAGAGATTCCATAAGTACTATGTAGTATCCTTCCTTGGTATCCTCATGGCTTTTATATTCCCGACGCTTATATGCAACGGCACATTAATGGGTTGTATAAAAGATGCCACAGGCTTGACGGACATCATAATCATAGCCGCTGTGATACTGTACAGCGCAGGCACATCAATATCTTTCCTCATTTTTAAGGTATTAAGGATTCGAAAAATGGAAAGGCATATTTCCTATGCCAATGAATTTATAAATGAAGAAATACAACATCTGTTGGATGATATACGAAAAGAATTCCTTGATAAAAAAAAGTACTACGGCAATGATCTGTTCGTATCTCTGTTCTTTGTAAAAAGGGTATTCTTTGAGAAACTGATATGGAAAATAGTAAGAATAGGTCATTCCGGGATGCCCGGCATACTATCGGGCTCAAATTGGGACGGGATAATTAAGGACTATAGGAATAGCAGCACAGGAAAAACAGTCATACTGCAAGCAGGCAATACGATAAATTTTTCAGAAATAGATGAGTCCGAATACAAAGGACTTCCAGAGAACATCCTAAACTGGTCAAAGGATAACATAGTCTATAGAATCAATATTCCCATCAAGAAATGTGAAGCTGACTTTAAGGTTGTATTTGTCATAAGCATAAACTGCATAGACAAGAGCTTTAATTGGGCAGAATTATCATATAATGAAAAGAAAATACAGCTGAAGCATGCCCATAACATTATTACCAAATATAAGAAAAATCTTGCCGGACTCTACAATTTTTTCAATTGCGTATACTAAAGTGCGATGATATAATTTTATTAAGGCAGGTGTTTTATATGACTGTTGATAAAGTAAAGATAATCCCCAAGGGGAACGGAATGTATTTAAGTAATATTGAAGCTGTGAATCTGAAGCATAAGAAGGACAAAACCATGACTCCAAGAGATTTTTTTGAGAGTCTGATTTATCGTAAACCTGAAAAGACAAAGCAGGAAAAGTAGAATACACACTATATAAGACCTTCCAATATAAGAAGGTCTTTTATTTATTTAAAAACCCTTTTTTAGTTTATCCCATTGATGAAAGGTAATAATAATCCGTCAAATTCCTTGAAGTCCTCCTTCTTTACCCTGAAATGGAAGGTATGCTTGATCTTATCTCTCTTTTCTTCCGGCAATAGGCTGTTGATACACAATTCAGTCACACCTTGAGGTTCAAAGCCTATAAGAGAACCTAACTCACTTATCAGTTTATCCTTTTGTCCGGCTTCACCATTGCACAGTGAGATGAAGGAATAACTTCCGATATTGGTTTTCTCTCTTTCAATGAATGCCCTCATGGGAGTTGCGATCCTTCCCGCCCAAACCGGTGCAACCATTATAATACTGTCATACTCCTTTATCGGGACGTCATATTCTTTAAGTTTTGTGCTCCGCTTTAGCAGGAAATCAAACAGAATTGAAATTGTTTTTCTTTCCTTCTTCTCGCATATCTTATGAATATCACCTGCTGTTCTTTCCTTCAGTTCATAAGCCAGTTTTTCATTATTTCCTGTATGAGAATAGTAGACAATCAATGATTTCATACACTTCCACCCTTCCTCAGCATTTCCTTGATATACTTCTTGTCCCAGTTTTTTATCTCACTAATCACACCTGGAACAATAGCATAGCTATCCAACTCATTACAATCAGTCCATGCATAGTCCACAATAAGACTATCCTACTCTGGTTCCGTTCGGCACCGGCTTCTCCGGCTGTGCCAGAACAGGAATGATCCCGTCTGCATAACCGATATCGAAAAGCATGCCCTCTGAAATCTCTCCTGCCATCTTCTTCGGTGCAAGATTGACTACAAAAAGTGCTTGCTGCCCTTCAATTTCTCTGGGGTTTTCCCTTTCCCCCTTCATACCTACAAGAATAGTCCTGGTAAAATCGTCAAAATCCACAGTCAGCTTAACCAGTTTGTTTGATTTCTCTATATCTTCAACCTGCATTATCGTTCCTACTCTCACATCAAGCTTTTCAATCAGGTCCATATCGATATTCGGCTTTACTTGTGCAGTCATTTATCATCTCTCCTTTTCAGACATTCTCTCACATAAGTACTCAAATGGCTTAAAACTCAGCAGCACATTTCCCAAATCAAAAATTATGCTCTTTATTATTTCAGACACCTCTTATGACCCTGCACGGGTTTCCTGCCGCTATTACATTGTCAGGTATATCCTTAGTAACGACACTCCCTGCTCCTATGGTCACGTTATTTCCAATTCTGACTCCGGGACATATTATTGTACCGCCTCCGATCCAGACATTATCTCCTATGGTTATAGGCAGTGCATATTCTTTTCCGGTGAGCCTCTCTTCCGGATCAATAGGGTGAGTTGCCGTATAAATCTGTACATTAGGGGCCAAAAGTGCATTATCCCCAATTTTGACCTTGTTCACATCAAGTATGATACACCCGTAATTGGCATAAAAATTATCTCCCACCTCAATGTTATAGCCATAATCACAATTGAAGGGTGCTTCAATATGAAAGGAACCTTTGACAGCAATCAACTGCTTTATCAATTCCTGTCTTTTTTCTTTTTCCGAGGGCCTAGTGTGATTGAATTCAAAAGTCAGCTCCCTCGCATGCTCTCTTTCTCTCACCAGTTCTGCATCCCCAGCATCATAATAATCCCCGGCAAGCATTTTTTCCTTTTCGCTTTTCATTGCTATTGCCTCCTATCAGTACATCATCAATAAACATTTAGTATATGTATTATCAACATTGCTTACAATGCTTCTAGTTTGGCAATTATCTTCTTGTATATCCTTTTCATATGAGGCTCATCACAATATGTATCTATTTCCTGAAAGGGTATCCATCGGACTCCGCTGTTCTCATCGGGCTTTACTATAAGTGGTTCACCCTCATCAGCCTCTATCAGGTAAGCAACTGATATGTGCAGATGTGAAGACACATACTTATCCTTTCTTGTATGCCCATGTACAGGAATAATATCCAATGCAAAAATATCATTGCTTACCACATGAATGTTCTTTACACCGGTTTCTTCCCTGACCTCCTTAACCGCAACAAGCAGCAGGTCCTCTTCTCCGTCCGCATGCCCTCCTGTCCAGGACCAAGCATTAAAAATGTTATGATGCACCATCAAAACCTTATTCCTTCTCTTGTTTACAACGAATGCCGAGCTTGTTATATGTGCTATTTCATTATCTCTTGTAAGGACATCGCTAAAAGTCTCTATACACCTTATTGCTGCTTCCTTATCCTTCTTCTCTTGTTCATTGCAAGCCCGGTATTCCTCTATCGCTTCTATCCAATTCATACTTCCTCTCACTTTCAGCGACCGGGACCCGACGTTGTAATAGGCTTCCCATCCTTGTCCATCAGCGGAGTCAGCCCTCCGGCATACCCATCCCAGCTAAATAAATAATTGACACCGGTTTCTTTGTCTACTATTATTTTGAAACCTGACAGGCTGCCTTCTTTATGAATCACTTCAAACCTCTTATCCTGATTCTGACCAAACATTTCTTTACCTCCATAGATTGAGTTTTCTCTTCATAGATATATCAGCGAACTATTCCTGTTATGCCTCGTATCCTATTGTCCCCAGCCATTTTGTTACCCCTTCCGGCTCAACAGTCCCGTTTGTGTCAAAGCCGGGAAGAACAATGGAATTGGGACACTCTTCAGCAATAACACTTTCGATATGCCCAAATCCGCCGCCTCCATGGGTGCAAAAGGGAATCACTGTCTTGTCTGAAAGATCATGCTGCCTGAGGAAGCTCAGAACAGGCGGGGCTAGTGTTTTAAACCAGTTTGGCGTACCTATGAATATAATTTGATATTCTTCTATCGACTCATTTCCGGCTATCAGCCCGGGGCAATATCCCCTGGAAATCTCACTTCTCACTTCTTTAGCAGCAGTATTGTAATTAAAGGAATAATTCTTATCGGGAACCAACTCTCTTATAGTACCGCCGGTCTGCTTTGCTATTTCCAATGCCAAGTTCTTTGTATTCCCAAAAAGGGAATAATATACAATAAGTGTTTTTTTCATGTGACTTCTCCCATCAAGCATCTGCTTTATCCTACTTTTATTATCAATCAATGTCCCCTAATCTTTTATATATTCTGCACCGGACAATCTAAATAAAATTCTATAGCTGGCCGGTATATTCCATAGTGTATAGATGTGAAGCATCATTATCCTATTATACCATTTTTTAGCATATTAGTATAACTGACTTGAGCACATCAGCAAAAAAAGAAACCTGATCATCTCAGGTCCCTCAGTTTACTTTCGATATCATTCTCGGTCATAACTGTTATTCCATTGTCCTGCAGAAGCTGTGAAGCTACACCGCTCCCTGACTTTATTACATGGGAAAAGCTTCCGTCATAAATGGTACCGCTTCCGCAGGAGGGACTATTGGCTTTCAGTATTGCCGCAGTGCATCCGTACAGCTTTGCCAGCTCCAATGTTTCCTGAGCACCTTTCACAAACTGCTCAGTCACATCTTCGCCCCCATTATTCAATATTCTTGCCTTTCCAGCAAGCACTTCCGATCCGTTTCCCTTCTGTATTTCGCAGGGTTTTCTGGGAGTAGTGAGACCCCCAAGCTGTTCGGGACAAACCGGAATCAAGCTATGCTCCTTCATAAGTTCCAAAACTTCAGGGGTAAGGTTGTTACCGCCGCTGTATTTGCAGTTGGTACCCAGCAGGCACGCACTGACCAGTATTTTCATATCATCACCCCATTACTTTATTTCCACTATTGTAGCTCCAATGCCGCCTTCTCCGAAGCCTCCGCTTCTGTAAGACTTCACATGGGAATGGCTCTTTAGAAGCTGCATTATTCCTGCCCTCAGGACTCCTGTGCCTTTTCCATGAATTATTGTCACTTGCGGCAGATTACCCAGGTATGCGTCATCCAGGTATTTATCCACATTCATAAGGGCTTCATCAAGGGTCTGACCTCTCAGGTCTATCTGTGAAGCAACACTCATTACCTTGGCAGTGCTCACCTTTACATTCCCGCCCTTTTTGGGCTTCGCCTTTTCTTCTTCCATAACCTTCAGGTTATTCACATTTACGTTGATCTTCATTATTCCTGCCTGCACTGTAAGGTTGCCGTCTTCATCGGGGAGCGTAAGTACACTGCCCTTCTGATCAAGATTGACTATCTTTACAGCCATGCCTACTTTCAAATTCTTTGGAGGTGCACTGCTGGTCTTTTTGAAAAGTGACTCTCCCATTTTCTCTTCAAGATCATCTTCACGCTGTCTTAACTTATGTCTTGATTTTTCTACCATAGCTGCTTTTTCTTCATTTTCCTTCTGAATAGCCTCCCGCAGCTCTTTTATAAGCTCCTCTGACTCCTCCTTGGATCTCCGTACTATCTCAAGGGCTTCCCTTTGGGCATCCCTTACTATTCTTTCCTTCTGAGCTTCAAGCTTCTCAAGCTTCCTGTCAATTTCATCCTTTGC
>JAWLHF010000139.1:0-7029 GCA_041690515.1 Clostridiaceae bacterium
AAGGGTCTCCCCTCTGACATCCTCCTCCAGCAGAGGCAAAGCAGTGATTACCTTATCTCCAAACTCATTGTCTATTATGTCCATATACTGCTTTTCCACTGCCTTCCTTTTACGCCAGAAATCGTTGTCCTTACAGAATTCATCAGGAATTATCCTGTTTACTATTACTCCTGCCACTGGTATCTTATATTTCTCCAGGACGCTTATTGCCTTTTTTGTTTCGACTATGGGCAGTTTTTCAGGATTGAGTACAAATATAAACTCCATATTATTGTTGTCTATAAGTATGCTTCTTGCCTTCTCAAACTTACCTTTCCTCTTTTCAAGTAGGGAAAGTACCGGATCCCTGTCTATCTCTTCTCTTTTCGCTTTATCACCGGCATGCACCATTTTAAAAAGTCCAAGGGCATGTTTTCTTTTACTTATAAGGCTGTCCATCCAGCCTCCCAGCAATTCAGGAAGGGACAGCAATCTAAGAGTATGACCTGTAGGGGCAGTATCAAATATGATTCTGTCAAAATCCTGGCCGTTTTCATCTATTATCTCCATCAGCTTGTCAAAGATAGCCGCCTCTTCCGAACCGGGCGATACTATAGCCGCATCAATCTGCCGGTTCACTTCCTCCACTATTACAGGACTTATACCAGTTGTAAGCTGTCCCTTTATCCTCTCAATATATTTCTTGCTTTCAAGCTCTGCATTTATTTCAAGACCGTACAGGTTATCTTTGATCTGTATGATCTCCGGACCTATGGTTACTCCGAAAATATCAGCCAGAGAATGAGCAGGATCGGTTGAAACAACAAGGGTCCTGTCTCCGGTTTCTGCACAGCATTTTGAAAAAGCGGATGAACACGTTGTCTTTCCGACTCCGCCTTTACCGCCAAAAAATATGAATTTTCTGCCGCTGCTCATTACTAATTCCCCCTTAGTCATGTATTTTATCGGTAATGTTTAGCCGAAAACATCAAAGTCGGCCCATTTTTCCTGCCAGATCTCGTTCCTTCTGACCATTCTTCTCTCCCAAGCTTCCAAATCATCCATAAGGTAAGGCAAAAGCTCTATGGCATAGTAGGACGTGGGTACAGGCAATCCTAACAAATCACCAAAACAAAGCAGCATAAAATTATCCTGAGCGTCATAGGCCTCTTTTCTAATGAATTTTGTAGACTTGTCCTGCAGATCAAAAGCACCCTTCAGAAACAGCGAAAAGTCTTCCTTAAATTGTTTCAATTTCTCCGACAAACCCACCCGGGACACCTCCCTCGTATGCTTTTATATGTGGTTCTTCATTTGTCTTTATTATATCACATATTAAGAATATCAACGAAAAAATCGTAAATCCAGCCGGTTGTGCACATATAAGCCTATAGAAAAAGAGTCCGGCATATATTGCAGCTTAAATGTCATTGCTTCTGAATAAAAGGCATATAGATTAATTATCAGCAATACATCTGTATCGGAGGATCGTCATGCCTTTTTATAAAAATATAATTTTTGTTTTGTTCACCTCCTTCGGGGTAGTTGTGGGCACCAGCCTTTTTTCGGGTCTTGCGGCCCTTGTCTGTAACCAGGCTCCTTACAGAACCATGCTGGATGCTGCGATATCCATAAAGATATGGGCTATTGCCATTGCAATAGGAGGAACCTTCTATTCCTTTGAAATAATTGAGAAAGGGCTTCTGAAGATGGAGCTGAAATCTGTCATTAAGCAGATCATATACATAACGGTAGCGCTTTTCGGTGCTAACTCCGGTTATGGCTTCATCAGAATCCTGAAGAAGTGTGGGGATCTATGGGCAAAAAGGTATTAAAGCCAGGACCTTATCTCACCTTTCTTACGGCAGGTTTTATATCGGGGGTGCTCTTATCCATGACGCTTGTTACGGTTCTAATAAGCTACAGGATAGATATGTTCTATCAGAGGATAGAGTACTTGGAGGCTGAATTGGAAACAAGGCAGAACCAGCTGGCAAGCCTTAATGAATCAATAAACAAAAACAGATATGTATTGAAGGAAGTTGAAATAATATTTACTACAGAGCTTGAAGCCTCAGAGCAGGTGATAATGAAAAAGAGTCTGATACAAAAGCTGAATCCACTACTTGGCAAGGAAGTCGCCAAAATTGATACAGATATTCTTGTGGAGATTTTTGATAAGAGGATACTTATAACCGACAGCAGCGAATACAAGCTGAGGTTGGAAAGGCTTGTACTGTCTGATGTACTGAGGATATGGGTGGAAGCGGTGAAAATGGAGCTGCCTATCTGAACGTAAACCCTGCAGAAATATTCTAATATTTCTGCAGGGCTTAATATTAACTATTCTGCATTTATTTCGTGGCTTTTATATATGCACCTGCATATGCTCCATCGAGGGAATCCAGAGTATCACCAAGCTCAAGCTTTATCAGATGCTCTTTTTCCTGCAGCAGCTCCGTTATTACATCCTTTGTATATATATGGACCGGTTCAATTTTAATGTTTTTGAAACCTACCTTCTCCAGTATGGATCTATATTCACCAGTGCTTAGTGCTCCGGCAATACAGCCTACCCAAAGCTCTGCCATCTTTCTGATATCCTCCGGAACATCCTTCAGCACTATTATATCTGAGATTGCCAGTCTTCCACCTTCTTTTATGACACGGTATGCCTCGGACAGTGCTTTTTCCTTGTCTTCGGATAGGTTTATGACACAGTTGGAGATTACTGCGTCTATAGTATTATCGGGCAGCGGAACATCTTCTATATACCCTTTAAGGAACTCAACATTCCGGACTCCCATACTCAATTTGTTTCTGTTTGCCAATGCAAGCATTTCGTCTGTCATATCAAGTCCATATATCTTTCCTGTGCTGCCGACGTATTTGGAAGCCAGAAGAACATCTATGCCGCCTCCGCTGCCCAGGTCCAATACTGTCTCTCCTTCCTTCAGCTTTGCAAGCAGAAGCGGATTGGCACAGCCAAGAGAGGCATTAACTGCTTCTATCGGTAGATGCTCAAGGCTTTCACCTCTATATATGATAGAGTCATCGCTTACACCTTTACAGCATGAGGAGCCTCCCCCGCAGCAGCTGCTTTTATTTTCCTTATTGACTTTTTCGGCTATTTCTCCATAGTATGATTTTACTTGTTCTCTTATGTCATTCCCCATTGCAATACTCCTTTCTTATTGACAGCATTTATTTGTTTTCATGGCCTCAAGCAGCAGCGTCAGACTCTCAATTATCTGATTATGCTTTTCTTCAGGTATGTCCTTAAGCAGAGATGCATAGTATATTTCCATATTACTCTCGATGACCTTAAATATGCTCCTTCCTTCTTCCGTAAGCTTTATTCTTACATAACGTCTGTCTTGTTCATCTACCTCTCTTATGACCAGTTTCTGGTCTACCAGATTGTTTATGGTTCTGCTCATAGTGCTGCTATCAAGATTCAATAACTCAGCAAGTTCATTCAGTGAGATTTCCTGTGCCCGCCCAATTTCTGTTATTGTATGGCACTGCCCCAGAGTTGTTCCGCAGCAGGAGGCTTCTGACTTATCAAGGAGTCCCATATTCCTGACTAACTGTCTGGTAAGCTCCCTCAGTTCTTTGACGTGTTTTTTCATATCCAATTTTAACCACCCCTTATACAATTGTAACATACAATACTTGCGATATACAACTAATGTATTCAAATAATAGACTGTTTTTTTATCAGTCTATTATTGATATCATTCCAATATTTCGAAAGGGAGATATTTCAGCCCTTTTCATGATTATCGCCCCCTCTGATATATTAAGTCTTGCCTGTTCTTATTATGTCTGCAAATTCTTGAGGCAGTCTCTTGTCCTCTATTGCTTTGGCTGTTCTTTCATATTCATATTCTACTTCGTTGATTTCTATCTTCGCCTTATTGTTGGTCAAGTCAATTACTACATAGTTAGCTTTGGGAGAACCGGTTTTTGGCTTACCCGCGCTGCCAGCATTCACGAGCAACTTGTTGCCGTATTTCTTGCAATAAGGTTTATGAGTGTGGCCGCAAACAAGTATATCTTCTTTTAATTCTGCCATTACCTCTTCTGCTTCCTTTGAGTTTTCCTTCAGATATTCGTTTATCCTGCGGGGGCTACCGTGAACAAACTTAAGGGTTTTACCTTCAAAGGTCATATTTACTTCAAGGGGCAGGCTTTTGAGGAATTCCTTATTGTCTTCCCTTGTCTCATCTATTGTCCAATTCAACGATATAGCGGCACTCTCCGCGTCTTTGGGATCGGGATAGTCGCAGCCGCATACCATCAGCTCTTCGCCTACAGCCTCGTCATAATTACCCTTTATGGTCAATATCCTGTTTTCCCTGATAGTATCTATGACTTCATTGGGATAGGTTGCGTATCCCGCCAGATCTCCCATGCAAACAATAAGATCGATATTTCTGCTGTCAATATCCAGCAGCACTTCATTTAATGAAAATATATTACTGTGTACGTCTGCAATTACCGCAATCCTCATTTTCTTCTTTCACTCTCCTTAGAATCTTTCTTAGTTAGTGCAGCCTCCCTCAATGCCCTTTGTCCTAACTCAGGAATACCCTTTGCATCCTTGAACCAATGTCTGGTCTGATTTGCTATACGTACTAAAGCCAGCATGACAGGCACTTCTACCAGAACCCCTACTACCGTAGCCAATGCTGCCCCTGATTCAAGCCCGAAGAGGGATATGGCAACTGCGACTGCCAGTTCGAAGAAGTTGCTGGCACCGATCATTCCTGCCGGAGCAGCTATATCATGCTTTAACTTCCAGGCTTTTGACCAGCCGTAGGCAAGGAAAAATATCAAAAATGTCTGTAGAGTCAGAGGTACAGCTATCAGTGCGATATGCAGCGGATTGTTCAAAATGATCTCACCCTGGAAGGAGAATATTATTACCAGTGTCAACAATAAGCCAATAACTGTAATGTTGTCGAATTTTTTGAGAAATACATTGTTGAAATAATCCAATCCCTTCTTGTTTATAACATATTTTCTTGACAAATAGCCTCCGGCTAAAGGTATCATGACAAACAGCACTACTGAAAGGAATAAGGTGTCATAAGGTACTGTAACATTGCTGACTCCAAGGAGAAAGGCTACAATTGGCGTAAATGCCAAAAGCAGAATCAGGTCATTCACTGCCACCTGTACCAGTGTATAGGCAGGGTCTCCCTTGGTAAGATGGCTCCATACGAACACCATAGCCGTACAGGGGGCGGCACCCAGTAATACTGCTCCTGCAACATAATCCTTCGCAAGATCGGCAGGGATCAATCCTTTGAATACTATATAGAAGAAGAAGGTTGATATTGCATACATTGTAAATGGCTTTATCAGCCAATTGGTTGTACAGGTGACAATCAGCCCCTTGGGCTTTTTTGTGGCATTAACGATACTGGAAAAGTCTATCTTCAGCATCATCGGGTAGATCATCAGCCATATAAGAATAGCTACAGGTATTGATACATTTGCATATTCAAATTTGCTCAGGGTATACGGCACAATAGGCAGTACCTGGCCTAGAATTACTCCGGCAGCTATGCAGATTGCTACCCATACTGTCAGGTATTTTGCAAAAAAGTCAAGAGCTTCTTCTGCTGCTTTTCCTGATACTTTTCTTTTGCTCATATTTAATCTCCTTAAATGTTCGTTATTTACATTCATATATGGATTTTTTATTGCAGATACAGCCCTCTGTATCGGTAATCAGATTCATTAGAAACAACATCAGCTTATTGCAGTTTGTACTGTTTAGTGAATAATAGCTCCACTGCCCTTCCTTACGGCATACCACCAATCCGCATTCCATCAGTACTTTCATATGATGGGAAAGTGTCGGCTGTGAGAAGTCGAAATGCTCCAGTATATCACAGGCGCACCTTTCTCTGCAGGAGAGAATATCTATTATTTTTAGTCTGTTTGAATCGGAAAGTGCTTTTATGACTTTTGCATTTTCTTCATAATCAACATTCACTTTATCAACTCCTTATATATAGATAAGTATCTATATATAATATATGGCAATATTGTAAAAACGTCAATAATTAAAGTCATTATTAACATGATGTTAACATTACATATATACGTATAACGATATGGGATGATTATTTATAAATATTAACAGGCATCTTATAAGTCACATAACGGCCAAGGATCAATATGTCATGATTCGATAGTGCAATGCAGCCCTGGGTCCAGTCGCAGGTATTGCCACCGCCGTGGATTCCCACCTGCCCTCCCATTGCAGTATGCCATGGAGGCCTTTGTTTTTTTGTCTCTGCAAATCTTATCCAATCATACTCTTCCTTGCTAATCATGTTGTTTTCAAGGGCAAGTCCGGCATCTTCGGTATTTGGATAATTCAATCCAAGAAACAAAGTGAATTTACTGTTCTCATTTCTTGTACATATATAGTAACTTCCTTCAGGAGTCTTTGAGTCTCCCTCAATGGTTTTGTCGCCTATAGGCGAGCTTCCGAGTCCGATTTTGAATCTTCCTATGAGAATATCATCACCATAGAGTTCAAGAACACGCCGTGATTTATATATGCGTATATATGTATTGGCAGGCTTTTCTACCGGTTCATTGAAGAACAGGGATTCCTCACTGACACCCGTCTTGCTGCTCTTATTATTCACAAGCATGGTCATCTCTCCTCTTGTATTTGGATCATGGGATATATCGGTATTATCTTCGTTGATGTAACCCAATAAGACCGATACACATAAAGCAAACAGTATGGCATATATTCTCTTTCCCACTGGTGGACACCTCTCATTAAATACTTCGATAGTAAATAAGAATTACAAGCATTATGTAGAATAAATATCCTACTGCTTATATTTTGAAGTATTAAAGGAGGAAATATTTAGAATTATACAAAAATCATATATTTTGCATCAACAGATTCTGGGATGTTTTTTGCAAGTACTTTTTCCCCACTTTTGCAACTTCTTTTTCCCCACCACTGGGGTGGGGAATTTTTGAAGCATTGCAGGCGGCATTATCGCCTTT
>JAWLHF010000140.1:0-6962 GCA_041690515.1 Clostridiaceae bacterium
TATTACCCTTACTGTAATCAGCCTTGTGGGATATTCTGCGATGGCCGGGGCAATCGGAGGCGGAGGCCTTGGTGACCTGGCGATCAGATTCGGTTATCAGGGATTCCAGGAAGATATCATGATAGGAACAGTTGTGGTACTGGTTATAATTGTTCAGGCTGTTCAAGGTTTAGGAAATATACTGTATAGAAGACTCCAGAAGTAGGATATAATGCTGCAGCATTTATATATTCATTCGGATCAGGCTGGCCAGCTGGTCTGAAATGCCATCAGAATACAATAAATAAGGGAGAGAAATCAAATGAAGAAAAAAATATGCTTATTATTAACATCAATACTCGTACTTGCCTTTTCTGCGGGATGCAGCCAGGCCGTTCCGACATCGGGTGCCGAATCAGACAAATCACAGCAGTCACAAAAACCGGTAGTGCTCAAAGTCGGTGCAACTCCGGTTCCACATGCAGAAATAATTAATTTTATAAAACCATTATTGGAGAAGGATAATATAGAAATTGAAATCATAGAATTCCAGGATTATGTACAGCCAAACACTGCCCTTGCAGATAAAGAGCTGGATGCAAATTTCTTTCAGCACAAGCCATATCTTGATAATTTCACCTCCGAAAGAAACCTTGATCTGGTATCCATCGGCAATGTGCATGTTGAGCCCCTTGGTCTTTATTCAAAAACAGTAAAGAGCCTTTCAGAATTCAAGGCTGGCAGCACAATAGCCATTCCTAATGATGCAACAAATGCTGCAAGAGCGCTGCTGCTGCTTCAAACAAACGGTCTTATCAAATTGAAAGAGGGAGTGGGTATTGAAGCTACAGAAAAAGACATAGCAGATAATCCTATGAACATAAAGATACAGCCGGCTGAAGCCGCACAGCTTCCAAGAGTGCTCGAAGACGTGGATGGGGCAGTTATAAACACAAACTATGCATTGCCCGCCAATCTCAATCCTTCAAAAGATGCTCTTGTAATTGAGGGAAAGGATTCACCTTACGCTAACATTGTCGTTGTAAGGAAAGAGGATGAAAGCAGAGCTGAACTTCAGAAGCTCATTGAGGTTCTCAACGGCGATGAAGTGAGAAGCTTTTTGGAAGAGACTTATAAAGGCGCTATTGTACCTGCATTTTAAATAAAAATGAGCATAAAAAAACACCTTACGGCAGCTTTGGCATTTATCTGTTGATAATCTGCTTCGTACTGCTGTAGGTGTTTTTTTGTTCTGTTATACTTACCCAATCAGGCTTTCTCTCATTGTAAACAGTTATGAATCTGAAGCCTGCTTCCTTTGCCAATTCCACTGCTTCCCTCAGTCCTTTGCCTACATCCTCTGCGAAATGCGCATCAGAACCTGTGGTCAGTATTTCTCCTCCGAGCTTCCTGTACAGTTTCAATACATCCAATCCCGGCATAGTCTCCTTTGGGGTCTGTCTCAGTCCGGATGTGTTTATTTCGATCCCCTTTCCGTTTGCTATCACCAGTTGGAGCACTTCCTTCAACAGCTCGTAACGGCAGGTCAAGGTTATGTTCTTTTTGTACACTGCCGCACTGTACCTCTTGATCAAATCCAAATGACCTATACAGTCAAAGTTGTTCCAGTATATAAGCTCCCTAAGCTGGCCGAGATACATGCCGCATAATTCCTCTTCACCTATCCTGCTGTAATCCAGCTCTGATACATCCATGCCTTCCGGCAGCTTGTGCACAGATGCTAGGACATAATCATAGGGGAAGCTTTCCAATATAGAATTTGATGCCTCAGGAAACAAGTGTGGCTGCCCAAGTTCTACTCCCAGCTTTATTTTAAGCTTGCCCTTGAATGTCTGCTTTGCTTTTGTCATATATGCCCAATAACCCTTTTGGTTGTAAAATAAGCAATGCGAATCCGCCATACTTGGCTCAAAATGGTCGGTTATGGCTATCTCTCCGATGCCCTTGTCTACCGCACTTTGACACATCTCCGTTATGGTATTGTGTCCATCCGAGGAATAAGTGGAGTGCATATGGTAATCTATCAAATACTTCATCATCTCACCTCCTTTCTTATATATACTACCACAAATACAAAAATGCTGTATTATGGAATTATGAAAATAATGTTAAGATTTGATTACAAATAATTCAAAATCAATTGTCATCACTTACTTTTCTGCCGCACAGGGCAGCATTATCTTAAACACGGCTCCCTCGCCAAATTTGCTTTCTATTTTTAGAGATCCACCATGCTCATTAACAATGTATTTGAGGACGCTGACTCCCAGTCCGGTCCCTTTAGGTTTTGTTGTATAAAAGGGCGTACCTATGCATTCAAGCTGCTCCTCTGTCATTCCAATTCCATTATCTTTAATGGATATGCACATCATATCGCTTTCCTTTTCGTACTTTGTGCTTATTATCAATATGGGATCCAAAGCGCCGTTCATCGCATCAAGAGCATTATCTACCATACCAAGAATAGCGTTCTTTATTTGCTGACTGCTAATAATCACAGGCTTTTCTGTATCATGGTAATAAAAATGAGTCTTCACTCCACGCTTGTATGCATTGGTTGAAATCATCATCTCAAGAGAATTGACCAGGCTGTTGATGCTGGCCTCCTCATAATCCCCTGTGGTGGGTTTTGAGAATTGTAAAAATCCGTTTACAATCTCTCCTATGTCATCAACTGCACCTTCCATTACTGCTGCATATTCTGCTATCTTCTCCGGCTTTATCCTGTTAAGCATTAATTGGCACAATCCTTTGATGGAAGCCAATGGGTTCTTTATCTCATGAACCAGCCCTGCAGCCATTTGTCCAATAATAGCCATTTTCTCACTGTGTATGATTTTTTCCTGCTCCTTCTCATATTCCGAGTCATCTCTCCCCATTATTATCCAACCAATTTTCTCATTATCCATATTATGAATAGGAGAGCAATCAAGACTTATTCTCTTTATCTCTCCTTCCATTGTCCTTATGCTCCATCTGCTTCCATGGATCACATCCTTATTGTAAATTTCTTCATAGGTTGTCCCGTTCATATCCAACTGGAGCATTTTAGCCATCTCTATGACATCCATGCCAACCACTTTACTTGTTCCGGTTTTTATTAATTCAAGAAATTTCCTGTTACACATGACAACTTTCTTATTTATGTCAATGAGCAGTATTATATTCTCCGCTGAATCAAGAAGAGTCTGTGTCTGCAGTTGCATGTTTTCTATTGCCTGCGCTTTTTTTGCATCCCTGACTACTAATGCGGTACCTATATTAAGTCTCAATGCTGTAAAAATTAATTTGCTCGATTTATCATCCGATACCACCGGCAGTCCATAGAAGTCGAACTTGCCTTCCCCCAGCATATTAAGCTTATTCATCAGCTCCGTTTTTTCACACTCATGAAGCATTAATGTATCAAGAAACTTCTCTATTGTTGCATTATACAGACTTCTGATATCGTACCTGAAAAAATTATTGCATTGTTTGTTGGCATAGCTGAGCCTGTCCTCTTTGTCAAAAGTGATAATACCCAGGGGAGCAGTATCCAGGATATTCTCATAAAAATCCTTTACCCTTCTTACCTGCATATAAGGATATTCAATAATTGTCTTATATACTCCATGATAAATGGAATAGTAGTAAGACAGCTTCAAAACATGACCCATGAACTGCATTGGAGAAGTAACCTCAAGGCTTAATGCAAAGAAGACTCTTGATGGTATGAAAAAAGCCAATGCAAGTATTATATACCCGTACATGACTTTTTCCCTTTCATCACAAGATTTATGGAAATTCACAATATAAACAGCCATAACTGCTGCTGCAACCATAGACAGAACCATATCCGCATAATTCTTTACCATTGTTATGCTAAGTTGGTTGTAGAAAAGAGGCAGAAAGTCAACAAGCTTTATCAATACCACATACAAAATCAATGAAGAGCTTAGGGTGATCGCCAGTCCCACCTTCCTGCCAATAATGAGCTTATTATGAAAATGTGCAGAAAGCAGCCAGAGTACAATTTCAAAAAAAGCAATAAACACCCCATACTTCAATGATATATCTACCAGGTAATTTACCACCGGTCCCGACGAAATAAGCAAATCTGTGAAATTTATTATGTGAGGGAGATTTATAAACACTGATACCAGTGCAAGGAATCCAACCCATTTGACGAAGGAATATGCTTCGGAATAGGTGTTCCACACATGTATGAAGGTGAAAAGCATTAATGAGATATTAAAGATTTCGATTCCTGAATGTATCAGATGGTTATAGCTGCCCCATGCAAATGAAAAAAAAATAAAACAAACCAGGTATCCAAAAATCAAGACACCTGTGTACACCGGAAAATAATGCTTTATAAGTGGTGTCGGGTATTGTATGTCAGAACGATGCATTCTATCACCTCTCAAAACTGCGCTTCACAAAAATATGGTCAGCAAATCCATACATTCCAATTTATGTATATATTATAACCCTCTGGTATATTTAAAACAAGCTGTCCATAATTTTTATCATCTTATATATACTTTTGGGAAATAATAAAAGAACCTGAGTATCAATTATCAGGTTCTTTTTAATCTTAATTATATTACCACTATATTCCTGCATCCCTTTTCCTCTGCCAGCATCTTAAGCTCTGCCATCAATTCATCAGTAGGAACAGGATTATCCTTCATCTTACCGGTAACACCCATAGGCCTGAATCTTATCAGTTTGTACCGTATATCAGGGTTCAACTCAGTAAGCATAGCCGCTGTCACAGCTACATTGCGGTGATTGTCAAGAAGCTTCGGAACAATCACAGTCCTGACTTCATACAATTTATCCATTTTCGCAAGATAATCTGCATTCTTCAGCACTATATCCTTTGACATTCCCGTAAGCATCCTGTGCTCTGTTTCATCAACTGACTTTATGTCAAGCATAGCCTTATCCATGGAAGCCGTAAGCTCTTCCTCCTTTGAGAAGTCAATACTGCCGTTTGTATCCACAAAGGCTGTAAGTCCCAAATCATGTACCTTTTGAAAAAGCTCTATCAGGAACTTCTTCTGTAAGGTACATTCGCCTCCTGATACAGTAATGCCTGATATAAATGGCTTTACTTTTCTGATTGCCTTCATTACCTCTTCAACAGTCATAAATACTGCTCCGCTGTCCGCATCCCAGTTTATTGTCTCAGGGTTATGACAATAAAGGCAATTGAAATTGCAGCCCTGAAAAAAAATGGCTGTACGGTTTCCCGGACCATCCACCGAACTGAAAGGCAGTATTTTGTTGACAAGTGCTTCAGTCATTACCTCTGACCTTCCTCTCCAGTACCTTTGAATTCTGCACTGCCCCAAGTCCAAGGGCTACGGTGTCGTGCAAAGCCTGGCCGCCTTTTTGCAGCCTTTCCATATCCGACTTTTTGACAAGGTAACCGGTTATTCTTATTAGATCGCTGTCTGAAGCATAGAAGGAAATATATCTTAGTCCCGAGGAAAATCCCCCTTTTACTATATCAAGAAGATAATCAGGGTTGTTCTTAACTGTCTCGTCAAAGCTGAAAACATCACCTATTCCAGAGGGAAAATACTTATGAAAGGGGGCGCTTTGCAGCAAATGTTCATATATAGGCGGTTCTTCACCTATAGGTATTCGGCAGCCTGGGCTTATGCCCAGATCTGTATCTATCCCCACCTGGGCATGAAGGAGGAAATGATTGTCTGTACCTTTGCAGTATTGGCTTTCATGCTCTGATACCAGCATATACATTTTTTCAATTATTCTCTGTCCAAGAGTATTTGCTGTCTCATTTCGGCCAAACTTATCCTTTTCTTCCTTTGCACCAAGCAAATGATTCACACATTCTGCAAGTCCTACCATACCAAACATAGCTGTAAAGCTATCTCTATTGATCAGCCCCTCCTTAACCAGGAAGCTGCTTTCAAAAAACCCGCTTTCTTCAACAATGAACCTTATGCGTTGATCCATAAATCCCAACATTTCAGAAACTGCATCCGGCAGTACTACATCCATAAAATGCTCTGCATTCTCAGCTTTTTTTGCCAACCGCGCAAGCACAAGCCTTACCAGTGTGAAGCTTCCTCCTCCTATTAGAAGGCCGTTATAGCAGCTTGCTATGGAATAATTGCTTCCCAGATCCTCTAAAAACATTTCATGATTGGCAAAGCTGGGTTTTGCAGAAACAAGAGCTGTTCTCACTGCTTCCAGTGCAAATTCATCAGGAGTCTCCTTGCTGTATTTGATTGTCAGATTGGGTACAGCATCCTGCAGCTCCCTTTCAGCTTTCAAGATCAATCTTCCTGCTTTAGTAGGCATAGGTCCTATGTTTGCATGACAAAATGAGTCTGTTATGGTACGGTCCAGATGCATAAGGAAAAGTTTTATGGCTTTGAAAGCCTCTTGCTCATCCTCAATATACGGTTCCAGCAGAGTATCCAGGCTCCCCACATATACCGGCATTGTGGTTATTGATGGAACATGCCTGTATAGTATCAGCAGATTATTAGTTGCCTCCCATATGTCACCCGCAGGCTTCAGTCTGAGAAATTTACTGCCCTGCTTCATGAACCTTTCATAGTCCGGCACAATATACCGAGGCCTGTATGGAGCATTTCCCTCATTCAGATCGCATATTATACCTTCCTTCTTATACCTCTGTACTCCCTCGGACATAGGCAGTACTTCTAGGGTATTTTCCGCAGCTCTCGCAAGGCTCACTATTTTCTGCTCATAAGTCTGTGTCCTGTCTTTGATAATATTCAATATGTCGCTCATAATAACACCTTCCATAAAAATTACAATTTTATATTAATTATATTATACCACTTATTATCTCTTGTTTCTAATCAAGAAAAGCGCCGGTTACTGTCAAGTAAACGTTGGCAACTTTTCTTCATACAAATTTCCTGTAAACATATGGACAAATTAGACCGCATATATTCCACGGTCCTATTGACAGG
>JAWLHF010000141.1:0-6928 GCA_041690515.1 Clostridiaceae bacterium
AGGTGGATCCATGGAGGTTTCTAGATTCAAAAGACTTCCACAGCATATTGGAATCATTCCCGACGGAAACAGAAGATGGGCGCTGATGAAAGGCTATCAAAAACAGGATGGCTACAGCCATGGCATTAAGCCTGGTTTTGAGCTTTACAACCTGTGTATTGCTCTTGGAATAAAGGAGATGACTTTGTACGGCTTTACCCAGGACAATACCAAAAGGCCTTCGATACAGACACAGGCTTTCAGCAGGGCTTGCGTTGAAGCTGTGATGGAGCTTGCAGGAAGAGATGCAGAGCTTTTGGTTGTTGGCAACACCGAGTCTCCGATGTTCCCTCGAGAACTGCTCCCTTATACCAGGAGAGTGAAATTCGGACGCGGACTTATAAAAATAAACTTTCTGGTCAATTATGGATGGAGTTGGGATCTGAACCATGCAATCTCCAGTATGAAAACCTGTGATCCGAAGGACAGACTCAACCTGGCAGACCATATTGCCTCTGCTGATATTTCAAAAGTGGATTTTATGATACGCTGGGGCGGAAGACGAAGATTGAGCGGCTTTCTTCCTATTCAGTCAGTGTATGCGGATTTTTATATAGTGGATGATTTATGGCCGGATTTTAGGCCGGAGCAGTTCTATGAAGCCCTTGAATGGTATCAGGATCAGGATGTGACACTGGGAGGGTAACTGCAGGGGGAGAGCATATGAAATACAAAACGATTATTTCAGTACCGAATAAAGTGCAATACATACTGGAGGCATTACAGGAGCATAATCATGAGGCCTTTATAGTAGGCGGCTGTGTACGGGACTGTATCCGAGGAAAGGTGCCTTCTGACTGGGATATAGCTACAAATGCCTTACCCGGTGAAGTGAAGCAGATTTTTCCCAGAACTTTTGACACGGGTATCAAACACGGCACAGTCACAGTTATGGTTGACGGATGCTGCTATGAGGTTACAACCTACCGAGTGGATGGTGAGTATACTGACTACAGGAAGCCTGAGTCTGTGAGCTTTACCTCTTCCATTCAAGAAGATCTTGCAAGAAGGGATTTCACAATTAATGCCATTGCTTACAATCCCATAAACGGCATTGTGGACCCCTTTGACGGCATAGAGGATATCAGGGGAGAAGTTATCAGGACCGTTGGAAATCCTGATAAAAGGTTCGGAGAAGACGCTCTCCGGATGCTTCGAGCTGTACGTTTTTCGGCTCAGCTTGGCTTTTCTATTGATAAAAACACCCTGGATTCAATTGGTAAGAACTGCTCTCTTATTGAGAATATAAGTGCTGAAAGAATACGGGATGAGCTGACAAAGATCCTTATGTCGGACAATCCCTTCCGCTTCTCTCTGTTGAAGGATACCGGTCTGATAAAATATACTCTGCCGGAGTTTGAACCCAGCTTCACCACAATCCAGAACAACCCCTACCATGCCTATGATGTTGCAGTGCATACCCTTCATTCGGTGGCTAATATTGAAAAGGACAAGATCCTAAGGTGGGCAATGCTGTTTCATGATATGGGAAAGCCGGGTGTGAAAACAACAGATGATAAAGGCATTGACCATTTCTACAACCATCAGCAGCTTAGCGTCAAACTTGCCCGTGCAGCCATGCTGAGGCTCAGGTTTGACAAAAAGTCAATGGAAAGAATACTACTGCTTGTCCGGTGCCACGATATGCATATAAAAGCTGAGCCGGGATCCGTGAGAAAAGCGATATGCAAGGTTGGAGAAGATGCCTTTGAAGACCTGCTGAAGGTCATTGAAGCGGACAAGAAAGCACAGAACCCCAAGCTACTGGAAGAACGCTCCAGGAAATTCCGTAGACTATGGGAAATTTACAATGAGGTGAAGAAAAAGGGGCAGTGCACAAGCTTGAAGACTCTCGCAATCAACGGAGATGACCTTATAGCTGCAGGCGTAGCTCCGGGGAGAAAAATAAAAGAACTCCTCGACAACCTTTTGGAAAAGGTAATCGAGGAGCCTGAGCTCAATAACAGGGAAACATTGCTAAAGCTACTTAGCCAGCATCACCGATCCCAATGATATACCCAGGGATACCAACCACATGCAGGCTACTATTATTGTGCTTTTCTTTTCTGTAATCCCTGATACGGCAGATATACCGAAGACCATCAATATCGCCTGCCATATGATAAACGGATCAGCGTTGTTATAAAAAGCATCCGCATATGTGGGCCGCATATTGATATACAGCAGATTGCCTGTAAGAAACATAAATGCCGACTTAACCGCCATTCCTATGACAGATGCCATATATGCCAGTGTGTATATTGATAGCACCTGTTTGTATGTTATACTGCCTTTCATTACTCTGATGAATGCCATATACACAAGGGAAACCAATAATATGATTGCTATTATGGATATTACTGCCACCCCTGCAGAAATAAGATTCATCGTAGGTGAATTCATAAAGGGTATGGATGCCCTTACTGCTTCTGCCTGTTCCGGCGGCATTGAGGCAGCCTGTTCTTCCATCATCTCTGCAAATAGATCCTTTCCAAGCACCTTGGTCATATAGGCATATAAAGCTGATGCAAGAGCTATAATCAAAAATTTCAATACCCACGCTGGTTTTTCAATATAATCTCTGAACAATTCCACAGGTCTGATAAAAAACAGCCTCAGTCTTTGCAGAATACTCTTCTTTGACGAAATCTCATTGTGTTCCATTCTGATAACCCCCTTGATTATATATATTTAACCCACAATAGAATTATACAAAACTTGGATTGGTAAGTAAACTAAAAAGGAATAAAGCACTGCTTTATTCCAATTCGTGTATGGTGACTCTTCTTGTATGAAGAGTATGACTCCACTCTTTGTTCTTCATCATTATTATACCTTCCAGGGCTATAGGTATCCACGTAAGGCAATAAAACATATATACAGGATAAAAGAGCAGATGCTTCCAGGAAAGCTTTCTGTCATAAAATAAGCACAAAGGAATCAGTGTCAGCTGTGTTAACCCAAAAAGTCTGAAGAAAGCAGGCATAAGCTGCTCTGAAAACACAAACAGCTCATAGTCCATTATGTAGGCATTAATAAAAGGCAGAAGCAGGACCGCTCCGCCTACAAGTATCATATAAGGCTGAAGGGTGTATATCGCGCAGTCTATAATTGCTGCATTGCGCTCTTTGATACCCTTTACAGAAAGCTTGATGAAATACCTGGAGCATACATCCGCAAAGCCCTGCATCCATCTTCTTCTCTGCTTCCACGACTGTGCCAGTGTCAGCGGTTTCTCATCATACACAACTGCCTCATGAGCCCATCCTACCCTGATGTTATTCAGCATCAGCTTCATAGTGAACTCCAGATCCTCTACCAGACATGTGGCCTGCCAGCCAATCTGTTTCAGCACATCAACCTCCATGCAAAAACCTGTTCCACCGATTTCGCAGCTCATTCCAAGATACGATCTTGCACATTGGAACAGCCTGTTTGCGGACCAAAAAGCAATTGAGTAGCTTGTTGTTATCCATGAGTCATCGGGGTTCTTGCTGTCAATATAACCCTGGACTACTTTATGTCCGTCACAGAGTTTATTGTTCATCTCTCTCAGAAAATTCTTTGATACCAGATTGTCAGCATCAAATATGACTGCTGCATCATATTCACAGCCATCTTCATACAGCACCTTTTCAAAAGCCCACTGCAGGGCGTATCCCTTGCCTCTTTTCTTGTCATCATACCGCTCAAGCACTGTCGCTCCTGCTGCTTCTGCAATCTTCGCAGTATCATCCGTACAATTATCCGCTATCACGTAGACAGCATAGGAATCCTTTGGGTAATTCAAATGCCAAAGGTTCTCCACAATATTCCCTATGACTATTTCTTCGTTATGAGCAGGTATGAAGATTGCAAACCTTTTTAAAGGCAGATAATTCCTTGAGGCTTTTTCGTATATCTTTTCCGCCAGTCCGTATACTGATGTTGCAAAGTAATATATTCCCACAGAGAAAAATATTATCTGCAATATGATAAAAATAACGTTTATAACGTTCTTAAGCATTAATGTCATTCCTTCCGCTTACGATAGATGTATTTCAGCACAAATATCATAATATCATTTTCCTCCAGAAGATTAAAACATTACTGGTATTTATATTTTACATTGCTTTTCCATTATTCACATTTTTATCTAAAATAACTCAGGAATTTGTAAATATGCTTTCAATCTGTCCTTTTTCCTACAGCTGACAAAAAAATAAGGCATACAGCCTTATTATTTCTATTATTCATAAATATATTATCAATTCATACCCTGAAGAAAGTCCATGGCCTTCCGGCTAAGGTAGGTTATTCTGTTCTGTGGCGAAGAGAATTCCTTCTCTACAAAGAATTTTCCCCCATCACTATTATTCAGCCAAACCATATAGTATATAATAAAATCATCCTTCAAAATGCTGCTTCTGTTGTAAACCATATCAGGACTTCTGCCGAGACAGTCCGATATGGATGATATGATATCATTCATCAATGTGGGGATTTTGCTGAGTGAAACAATTATTTCATCTTCCGTAGCTGTTATGACTATTATGCTGCTGTTTTCAGCATTTTTTACAGTAACCACAGATCTTCTCATTATAGCTTCTGTCAATGCATCCAGAAGTGCCCCTTGAAACTCCTTTTCCATATATGCTCATCCTTTCAACAACCTCACATTAAAAGCGCCGCTGTCAGTAAATTAGATACTAAATGAGTAATGACCGCTCCATAAAAACCCTTTCTTTCATATACAAAGGTGCAATAAAGCCCCAGTCCGAAAAACGTGGGTATCCCTGCCACATTAAGGTGCAGCAATGTAAACAAAGCCGAAGATATTATTGCTGCCGCCACAGCAGGCATTTTGGGAAGCAGAAGCTTGTCGTATATATAATATCTGAATATGTACTCCTCTACAAAAGGTGCTAATATTACAACAAGAACAAAAAGCAGCATTTTGTAGTATATATCTTCGACAGCAAATTCCTTTACAATTTCCTGCGGTTCTGCCTGCATCCCCAAATAAATATCCATGACATAAACATACAGCCTATTCAGCTGGCTTATGGCAATCTTAAACACTAAAGCCCAACCTGCAATCACTATTGAATCCTTAAGTCCAATATTCCATATGTCTACACCTCTGATCTGCATATCATCATCATTCTTTCCATGGACTCTGGACAGAAGTATGAGTATTCCCAGAAAAGGAGCCAGTTCATGGGAGACAAAGGCAAAGGACCAATATAAAATACCAAAGGCACACCTGATATATATATTTGTTCCTCCAAATATATGCCTGTATAATGATATAAATACCGGGACATTAAGCAGCAAAAAAGTAAATAAAACAATAAATGACTCAAAAAAATCCAATAAAGCCCCCCCTATCCGACTATACTACTCCATGACCGTCATAACCTCCCAGAGTTCTTCTCTTCCTGCATGAGTCTCAGAGGAATACGGTATCAGTACATCGTCCTTGTCCATCTCAAGCTTTTTTCTGATTGTATTCAGATTCTTGTTCACTGACGATCTGGATATCTTATCAAGCTTTGTTGCTACTACAATAACTGACTCTCGATAATATTTTATAAAATCATACATGAGCTTGTCGTCGGAAGTAGGCTCATGCCTTATATCAACCAGCAGAACTACGTTTTTCAGGTTTTCTCTGCTTATCAGGTAATCCTCTATCATTTTGCCCCAGGCTTGCTTCTCAGCCTTAGACACCGCCGCATAACCGTACCCGGGCAAGTCCACTAAAACAAATTGCTCATTTATCAGAAAAAAGTTGATCAGCCTAGTCTTTCCCGGATTTGAGCTGACTTTGACGAGTTTTTTCCTATTAAGCAGCGAATTGATCAGGGATGACTTACCTACGTTGGATCTGCCGGAAAAAGCTATTTCCGGCAGATCCAACTCGGGATATTGATCTTTACGAGCTGCACTCTTTATGAACTCACATTTATTAATCTTCATTTTTCTCATCCTTTACCAACGCATGGGGAAGAACCTCATCCATGTCAGAAGCAAGGATGAATTTCATATTCTTTTTCACAGTATCAGGTATCTCGGAAAGATCCTTCTCATTTTCAAAGGGCAATATAACCTTCTTGATACCTGCACGCTTGGCAGCAAGTACCTTTTCTTTCAGTCCTCCAATGGGGAGCACCCTGCCTCTCAGGGTTATTTCTCCTGTCATTGCCACTTCCCTGTATACAGGTGTCTTGGAAAGAGCTGATACCAGTGCCGTTGTCATGGTTATACCGGCTGAAGGACCGTCTTTTGGGGTGGCGCCCTCAGGAACATGTATGTGTATATCCGTATTCTTGGTAAACTCTTTATCAATGCCGAATTCTTCGCATCTGGCTCGGATATAGCTCAAACCAGCTCTTGCAGATTCCTTCATGACATCGCCCAGTTGCCCTGTAAGCTCAAGCTTTCCTGTACCCGGCATAACTGAAACCTCTATGAAAAGGGTATCCCCACCCACAGATGTCCATGCAAGGCCGGTCACTACACCTATCTCATTCTTCTGATTTATCAAATCATACCTGTATTTAGCAATTCCCAGATATTTTTTTAGATTAGCAGGGGTGACCCTTACTTTCTTTTTATTATTCTCAACAATCTGCGTTGCGCATTTTCTTATAATATTGGCTATCTCTCTCTCCAGGCTCCTTACCCCCGCTTCTCTTGTATAACCGTTTATCACACTTCTTAAAGCGGATTCGGATATAAGGACATTCTCCCTGCTCAGGGAGTGTTCTTTGATCTGCTTGGGCACAAGGTAGTCGGAAGCTATATGGAGCTTTTCCTCTTCAGTATAGCCTGAAAGGTATATTACCTCCATCCTGTCCAAAAGGGGCGCCGGTATGGTATCTACCGAATTTGCAGTTGTAAGGAA
>JAWLHF010000142.1:0-6729 GCA_041690515.1 Clostridiaceae bacterium
TCTCACATTCCTTCAGCGTTTCAAGGGGCAGATCTTCAGCGTTTTCAATATGATAAGCGTTTTTGCAGTTCTCCCTGCAGATTTGATACAGCTTATTTGAATTGGAGCTTTCCCGGCTTCCGATAACGATCATGCAATCTACTGTCTCAGAAAGCTCTTTTGCTGATTCTTGCCTTTTCTCTGTTGCGCTGCAAATAGTATTAAATATTATTACATCTTTATATTTTTTCTGAACGGCATCCACTACGCTGTCCCAAATTTTTTTTGTAATTGTAGTTTGTGCAACTAAACATATTTTATCATATATAGGAAGTTTGTCTACTATTTTTTCATCTTCCACTATATCAGCCGAATAATCACACCATCCGTTGGTTCCTATTACTTCGGGATGGTTCTTGTCTCCAACTATAAATATTTTATATCCTTTTTGATAATAATCCCTTACTTTCTTATGTATTGCAGAAACATAGGGACAAGTGCAATCAATATACTTTATTCCTCTTTCCTCAAACATCCTGTACTTTTCTTCAGGAATTCCATGAGAACGAATTATGACTTCCGCTCCTTTTTCCTGTATTTCTTCAGGATCTTCAATGGTATTCACTCCCAGCTCTTCAAGCTTACCAGTGACTCGCCTGTTATGTATCAGCGGCCCATAGGAATAGACTTTTCTGTCTTTTTTATTATCTGCTTCCTCAAAGGCTTTATCCACTGCTTTTTTGACTCCAAAGCAAAAACCTGCATTTTCATCAAGTATTATTTCCATCTGCTGCATCCCTCTTAAGTTCATTTATTTTATTCATAATATCAAGGCTAATCTTCATATAGTCTTCATTTTTCAGCTTTCTTTCATAATATTCACTAAGCTCTATGGGTTCTCCTATAATCACCCTTGTCCTTCTGAACAGCTTATAATTACTGATGATTGCAACCGGTACGACCGGAACCTTTGATTTTACTGCAAGCATTGCTATTCCCGGTTCAGCAAGCACTTCATTGCTTTTATTCCTTGTTCCTTCAGGGAAAAGCGCAAGTACCTTGCCACTGCCCAAAAGTCTGAGAGAGGTTTTTATACTTTTCAGATCCGCTTCCCCTCTTTTTATTGGAAATGCTCCAAGGCCATTCATAAGAGCCTTCATAAAAATATTCTTAAATAATTCCGCTTTTGCCATGAAGTACATCCTGTGAGGCAGTGATATACCTACAAAAATTGGATCTATAAGACTTACGTGATTTGCACATGCAATATAGGCACCGTTTTGGGGTACGTTTTCCCGCCCTGTAATCCGATAATTATAAAATAAAAGGAATATTGGTATAAGTATTGCTCTGGCAATGCTATAGAGCATTAATGCCTCCCCCCTTCACTTCTATATATGAGACTACCTCCTTAAGAACTTCTTCTATGCTTTTTCCGGTGGTATCAATAATAATTGCGTCAGAAGCTATTGTCAGAGGAGATTCACTTCTGGTGGAATCAATATGGTCCCTTTTTTCTATCTGTGATTTGATATCCTTTATTTCAGCATCATATCCCTTTTTCTTAAGCTCATTGTATCTTCTCTCTGCCCTTTCATCAACAGAAGCAGTTATATAAAACTTAATATCCGCCGATGGAAATATAACTGTACCAACATCACGGCCATCCATGACAACATTCTTATTCCTTGATATTTTTCTCTGCTGATCTACCATCAGTTTTCTGACTTCAGCTATTGCAGCAATAAAAGAGACATTTCTGTTGACATTCTCTTCCCTTATCTCTTTGTCAACAGCCCTTCCGTCCAAAAAAATGCTGTTGTTCCTGAAATCAATGTCGGTTTCTTCCGCCATGCTGATTATGCTGTCCAGTTTCTGAAGCGGGATCTGCTCCCTGAGAACCTTTAAGGTAAGTGCCCTGTACATTGCACCGGAATCAATATATGTATAGCCTATACTGTCCGCAAGACATTTTGCTATTGTGCTTTTGCCCGCACCTGCAGGTCCGTCAATAGCTATAACATTGTAATCCATACGGGTATCCCCCTAAACTCATTTCTGTATCACACATATCATTTTACCAGAATGATTTTCAAAATAAAAGTTTATTTCAAAGACAAATCAGGTCTCAGCTCCGTGGCTTCCTTCAAATACACATGCTTAACTTCTTTTACGGCAATATCTCCATCATAGAAAAGACAAAGTCTTATACACTTTGAGAGGCTGTTTTCAACATGCATTTCTTGAAAGCACATTAAGGGTATGTCCGTAAAGCCCATCTGCCTTGCAGCCTTTGCCGGATATGCCGAACTCAGGTCTTTTGTGCAGGAGAAAAAAACAGCTGTTATCCTTTCATGTGCAAGTGAATTCAACTCTATAACCTTTTTAAGCAATTCCATGGTATTACTCATTATCTCTTCTTCAGTGTCTTTTGCTGCAGTTATTGCACCTCTTATGCCAACCATCGGTATACCCCCTATCAGTTATTGAACTTACCCCATCAGCTAATCGATCCTTACACGGTCTATCATGACAAGATTGTTATTCACATATATCAGCTTGCCCAATTCCGGCACTATAATATTGTCCGATACTCCAGTGACCTTTAGTATGACTGTATCATTATAACCCGCACCACCGACCTCAACTACGTCACTGTCCTTCACCTGCAGCTTTATGGATCTGCTGCCGTTTGTGTCAGCTTTCTCTCCGTTTACATAAAACATCAGTGGTCTTAAGGATGAATGACTCTCAATAGATATTTCAATTTCACCTTTCTTGATAAAAAGCTGGCTATCAGCTACAGACTTTCCTTCCAGCTTGTCTGTCCTGCTTATTAAGTTCTTGGCTGTCTGATTAAGTAATAATATCTGTGATATTATAAGCACTGCAAAAAATACAGTCATTATCCTGTTTATCAATCTGTCTATCCTGCTCCACCAATCTTGATAACTGCTATTCAATACAATCCCTCCCATTACAATCCTTCATATAGATAATTCCAATTTAGGGAGGTGTTTATTCAGTTGCTGTCATACAAAGTATATCTTGGCAATATCATAAGTTCTGCCCGACAAATGAAGCTGCTTAGCTATATTATAGTATCATGCATTCATACCGGCAGCATATCCTGTAGAAAATGCAATTTGAAGATTAAAGCCTCCTGTAAAAGCATCAAGATCAATAACCTCTCCACAGAAATACAGTCCCTTCACCAGCTTTGATTCCATTGTTTTGGGATTGATCTCCTTCAGACAGATTCCTCCGGATGTGACAATAGCTTCTTCAATAGGCCTTGTACCTGATATGGTGACGATAAAATTCTTCAGCAGATCCACCAGCGTCTTTCTCTCACTCTTTGTAATCTGATGCACCTCTTTTGATTCACTTATTCCTGAAAGTCTTATAATAACAGGAATCAGCTTTTGAGGAAGCAGCTGGTCCAATGAGTTCTTAAATTGTTTATTGGTATTCTGCTCAAAATCCCTGATTATTCTTTTGTCCAATTCTTCCTGAGAAAGTGCAGGCTTAAGGTCGATGCTTATCTTTATTTCCTTATTTTTCTTAATATAGTCTGATACATAGAAGCTTGCAGACAATATAACGGGACCCGACAGCCCATAATGAGTAAATAGCATTTCACCAAAGTCCTCGTAAATAGTTTTCCCGTCAGCTATTGCCTTTACATCTACATTCTTAAGTGAAAGGCCTTGAAGCTCTTTAATGAACCTTTCTCCTGAGACCAGTGGTACTAACGACGGCATAAGCTCCACAATGCTGTGTCCTGCTCTTCTTGCAATTTCGTATCCGTCCCCTGTTGATCCGGTTTGAGGATAAGACATTCCTCCGGTACAGAGTATCACAGAGTTGCATTCTATTACCTTCCCGTTGTCCAGCAGTACACCCGTCACGACTCCATCCTCAAGTCGTATGTTCATTACCTTGCAGTTCAGTCTTACCTCTGCCTTATACCTGTTCAGATATTTTTCAAAAGCCTTTATTACATCACTGGATTTATCCGATGCAGGGAATATTCTCCCGCCCCGTTCAACTTTAGTTCTCAGTCCCAAGGACTCCAGCAGCTCAATAAGATCATCATTGGAAAAACTCCTGAATGCACTATAAAAAAACTTCGAATTTCTGGGAATATTCTTCATAAATTCGTCAAAATCAGCAGAATTTGTTACATTGCACCTTCCTTTACCCGTAATGAACAGCTTTTTACCAAGCTTCTCATTTTTTTCAATGAGCAAGGTACTCTTGCCCATTGAAGCAGCAGTCCCTGCAGCTATCATACCGGCAGGGCCTCCTCCAATAACTGCAACATCATATTTCACCTTCATCACCCCTCCTGCTTTTACCTCACTTCCTTCAAATGATTGGTGTCATTGAGACAAAAGACAACCGGCCTTTCAGGCAAATCCTCAGGAAAACCAATAATTGAAATGGAAGCGTTATCTATCTTGAATTTGGAATAATTGACAATATCAATTCCAAGTATTCTTATTATTGCTGCCTTGATAGCTGTACCATGGGAAACAAGAAGTATGTTTCTGCCTTTGTTTTCCCTGACTATCTCGTTAATGGCATTATAGGTGCGTGCTGTAAGATCAAGAAAAGTCTCTGCACCAGGCAGTTTAAAATTAGCCGGGTCTTCTCTGTAAGTCCTGAAATGCTCACTGTACTTTTCTTTTATTTCGTTGATTGTCAGGCCCTCCCATGGACCAAGCCTTATTTCATGATATTCCTCGGATTTGACAACGTTGCATCTGTTATACCTTGCGGCAATTTCAGCTGTTCTTAGAGCCCTTTTCAGACTGCTGGAATATACTACTTCTATATCTTCTGTTTCAAGCCGCTTCGCTAACAGCTCTGCCTGTTTCAAGCCCAGATCGCTAAGCTCTGTATCCATACTGCCCTGCACTTTACTTGCCTTATTCCATTCAGTTTCTCCATGTCTTACAAGAAATAACCTGGTCATTGAATCCCCCCTCAATTTACCATATTATTATAACACAGATTCTATATAATATTAAAACAAGACGGCTTTCGCCGCCTGCTAGGTATTTAAATATTCTTCAGGGTAACAGTGATATTGTGCTTCAGATATTTAAAAAGGGACCTCCTTATGGAGATCCCCTGGATTATCTATTCATCCTTGTCTACCGAAAAGATGCTGTATTTGTTCCAAATCTGTTCCAGACTTGCAAAGGAGGTTGATATGTTCTTCCTCTCCTTTATACCTACCGCAACGATAAGAGCGTTCAATACGCTCATCGGCGCTACAATAGAGTCAACGAAGGACTCCATATTGCTTTTAGCTATGAGTGTATTATCAGCATAGGAACAAAGGGGCGACAGCATGCTGTCCGTTATTGCTATTGTATTGGCTCCTTTAGATTTTACATACTCAAGGGCTTTTACAGTTCTGGAAGAATATCTGGGAAAGCCTATTGCAATGACAAGATCATCCTCACCGATTCTGAATAGCTGTTCAAATATATCTCCTATTGTATATGTTACTACATGAACATTATCTCTAATGAAGTTGAGATAGAAACCCAGAAACTCAGAAAGGGCAGTGGAACTTCTAAGTCCGATAATATATATGCTTTTGGCTTTTGAAACGCTCTCTACAGCCTTCTCAAAGTTCTCAACACTAATCTCTTCCATTGTGGCTCTAATATTCTCCATATCAGACTTCAATATATTCTTCAGTATGCTGTCCTTATCTTCATAATCAGAGCTCATTTCAATTCTCTGTACGGTGGTAAGCTTTGTCTTTACCATTTCCTGAAGCTGCTTCTGAAGCTGCGGATATCCTATATAACCTATTGCATTCGCAAACCTCACTACAGTTGATTCACTTACTCCAACCTTTTCCCCAAGCTTCGCAGCAGTCATAAATGCTGCTTTATCGTAATTATTCATTATGTATTGTGCTATTATTTTCTGCCCCTTACTCAGCCTATGGAAATTGGTTTGTATTACCTTCATCAAATCAATAACTTCACTCATAACATGTCTCTCCAATTATCGCAGTGTTTTTTCAGCTATTTCATACCCCATTGCCAACGCCTTTTTGTTAAGTTCTTCAGTTCCCTTAGGAACTCTTGCAAGAACAGCTTTCTCTAAAGACTCCTTAGTTATAACCTTTGTTATCTCTACAATGGCACCAAGGGCAACAATATTTGTTACCATGGGCTTACCCAGTACATTAACTGCGGTATCAAGTATCGGTACGTTGTAGAGCTTCTTGTTTCCGACTGATTCTACCTTAACAGAATTGTCTATTATGAGAATTCCGTCGTCTTTCAGTCCTACACTGTATTGGTCATAGGATTTCTGTGTAAGAGCAAGGAGAATATCGCAGTTCCTTACTTTTGGAAAGTCAATGGCATCCTTTGATATTATAACCTCTGACTTGCTGGCTCCTCCCCTGGCCTCCGGACCATAGGACTGAGTCTGTACAGAATTCAACCCATCATATATAGCTCCTTCTGCAAGGATAATTCCTGCCAGCAGCAACCCTTGTCCACCGGATCCGCTTAGTCTGATCTCATACTTATCCATTACTATCTCTCCTTCCTCAACTTATCGATGATCTTCTGGTACTCACCGGTATATTCCGGTTCCGGACTATTTTTGAATTCACCAATGAGGAATTTACCTTCAAGTGCTTCAGGAGATAACTTTGCTGCTGCGGAGATATTCACTGCATGATCCTTCTGCCATGCCATCATATCCACG
>JAWLHF010000143.1:0-6594 GCA_041690515.1 Clostridiaceae bacterium
GATTTAATAATATGGTATATTATTATTTATGTCAAGTAAATTCTTTGTTTATTCTATAACAAGTGTATTGTATGGATCATAGGGCATTATGCGGTAATCTAATTTTTCCGCTTCAAGCCCCTCCATAAATGAAATCAGCTCCCTTAGCCCTTTAGGATATATGTTCTGGATCTCATCCTTAATATTATATATTATTTCATATGCCTTCCTGCTTTGAAACTCATCCAGCAGGCCCAGCCTCTCCGCCAAATGCAATATTTCGTGGAGCAGCTCAATATTTCTTCTATCAATAGCATAATCGGCAAAAAAGCTGAATGCTAATGCGGCTATGCTTTTCTCATCCTCATCAGAACTTCTTCTCATCACATCCATAGTAATGTCTATGTTATCCATTATATGTCCGCAGCCTACTTTTTCCGCTGCTTCCCTTAAACCTTCAAGCGCCTCATCTATCATACCAATTCTCCTCCCTAAATAAGAATCCCACCCAACAACACATTCAGAGATTGTTGTTGGGTCTCGGGAACCTTGTTGTATTCACAATAAAAATAAAACATTGTTTGATTTGTTTATATAGATATATTTTTTCAAAATCGGCAATAACTATTCCGCATATTTTGAATAGGTATCTGCAGCAGCAGAATAATTCCACTAAATATTAGTTTTTCAATTAAATGTAAATGCAATCCACTATTTACATCCATTTACATTTATGTTAAACTATATTCATAGGCATTTTGCAGTATTTCTGCAAGGTGCCTTGTTATATTATTTATGCATTTCCCATTTAATGTAATATTGAGGAGGTAATGAAGTGTCAAAGTATGTAGTATCGAAACGCATATATGAAATGCTCATCGATCATCTTACCAAAATCAAAGAGGAAAAGAACTTTGTAATTGAAAAATACTATCCTGTGTGGACTGACGAAAGAAGTGATTTTCAAGAGCTTATGGATTCATATATAGAGGGTATTGATAGTATTTTATCTTATGAGGTTAAGGTGTCTGACAACGGATCTGACGATTGTCCTTTTGTTATCATTGGCTGCCAGATGATACTGAAGGACTCTTATACCAATTTGACTGAGGAAATGCAGATTGTCTCTCCCTTTAACAACGGAATGGACTATTCTTCAGATAGTGCTTCATACTTATCCCCTATGGGCAGATCCTTTCTGCTCAAGAAAGTTAAAGACCTTGTCAAGGTTGAAACCCCAATGGGGATATTCGAATATACAATTGAATCAATCAAGCTTCCTTCTGATATTCTCCAATACACTTAGTCTATTAAAAAACAGCTGTGCATTTGCAGCTGTTTTTGTCATTATCCGCCTTTAATAAACATCTGAAAATTCTATTGTTATGGATTGCACAAGTCTATTGTCCGATATCTGCTGTATATTGTTTTCCCTTCTTCTCTCATTTGTCTTTTTAGATGGTATCATAATGGTGAAGTTGCTCCCTTTATCCTTTTCACTTTCAAGAAATATCTCTCCGTCCAGAGCATTTACCATGAGCTTTACAAGAAACAGTCCTATTCCTGTGCCTTCTGCCTGCATTGTCATAAGGCTGTCCACCTGACCAAAGCGTTCAAATATCACGCTCTGCTTCTCCTTAGGTATTCCCAATCCCTGATCCTTTACACTGATACATACCATTCTTCTGTTATTATGAATTTTACCATACACATTTACAAATACCCTTTTACCTGCGGGAGTAAATTTAATTGCATTTGAAAGAAGGTTCAGCATTATCCTCTCCAGTTTCTCATCATCAACACCTATGACTCTCTTGGGAAACTTTGAAGTAAAGACTATCTCCACATCCTTCTGCTGTGCATATATTGCCACAGATTCACTGATAGCCCTTGCCAGATACACGATGTCAATATTTCTTTTCCTTAGCTTTATCCGTCCTGCATTTATTCTGGCAATATCCAGGAGATTATTCACAAGTCTCTGCTGACGGAGGGAATTCTGTTTTATCTTAGTAATCAATGTCCTTGCCTTATCAGGTATCTGATTGGCATATATGTATTCCAGACTCTGAACAGCTGCATTTATTACCGTTAATGGTGTTTTGAACTCATGAGAGATAAAATAAAGGAATTCATCCTTCATCTGCAGCACGTCCTCCATATGATTCCTCTTTTCCACCTCATCCGTAACGTCGATAGCAACCATCAGCAATTCTACGATATCTTCATTTTCATCAGTGATAGGCTGATAGGTTATGTTGTAATAGAACTTACGTCCGTTTTTAAATACCTCCATCTTCTCATGACATACCGTAGATTTTGTCTTTTCCAAACGATTCAAAAAAACAGCATAATTCCATTCCTCTATTACAGGTATCACCTTGCAAATACTTCTTCCGATTATCTGAGATTTTACTATATTATTCTGCATACCTAAAATCGCTATCAGATCTGAAAGAGCCTTTTGGTTTATCTCAATTACCTTAAGTTCCGGATATGACAAATAAACAATAGGCAGGTTCATAGAATTAAAAAGCTTGTACAGGCAATCTCTGTTGACCTCAATCAGATGTTGATATTTCCTGTTCATCACCTTTTCAGTAACATCGTTGTGTATAAGCAGCAGATACCTCACCTTGTCCCCCTTAAAAACCGGGGACAGGGTCAATCTTGCATAATACCTGCCAATACCCGTAAACTCCATGCACTTTTCATCATAGTAAACAGCTTTGCCGGTTGATGCAGCTTTCTCACAAATTTCATATATTTCATTTTCCCTAAATCCCGGGATAAAATCCTCAATTCTAAGACCGAGCATCTCCTCCCTTGTCGGACAATGCTTACCAAAGAACTTGAAAAAGCTGGTGTTGGCTTTTAAAAGTGTATATTCAGGAACGCTGCAAAGGGCAATAACCGTGTCATTTGCAGAGTTAGCCCACTCCAGAAACGGATAATTCTCATCGAAAAGGCTGTTGTCTATAAGCTGGAAAACATAGATCTCCTGCTGAGTTTGATAGTTTTCGATGTATCTTATAGAAACTTCCTTAACATTATTGTCTCTGTCGAACATGAAGCATTCATATTCGCGATGGTCCTTGAAAGAATCTTTATCGATAGTGATTTTAAGATGTGTCTTCCAAATCTCGTCTATTTCTCTTCCAAGTATATACTTTTCATCATATCCTGTAATACAGTGGAAAAGCGAATTTATCTCCACTGCCTTACCTTCCGTTGCTGCCAGATATGCCATATCTGTCATCCCAATATCTCCAATACCGCTGTCCAAGCTGCTCACCCCCAAAATGTATGACTGCAGTTGATCTTCTGCCATTTATAAGACAACGGCTGCTCATACCGTTAAGTCCTATGCAGTTTGATAATTACTCATGTATATTAATTATCGTACAAAACCATAAGATTTCCAATAATTATTGTTATACAAAAACAACCCTTGTTCGACTTATTATTGCATATCTGGAGTCGTAAAAATAGAATGATGCGCAACAAACGGACGCGCAATGCGCGCCCCTACAATATCCGTAGGGGCGGCCATTGGCCGTCCGTTTATATCGCATTTCTCAGGGCAGGCATGGAAACCTGCCCCTACGTATTATTCAACCAAATCACTGGTAGGGGACGATTTCCATACCGTCCCGTTAATAACACATCATGGTTGCGGCTGGATTTAAAAGTCCGCCAAAGCCCTGCATAAACACCCGAAACTCGCAACAGGACCCCTGAGTCACGACCCTGTGCTTGCATCTCGCAACCGAAAATGCGACTATGTCGCATTTTTCTACAAATATGAAAAAGAGAGTATCGCTAACTACATATTCAGCAGCTTTGCGATACTCCCGTGAGGTTGATTTGTGTGCTCTAGATTTTATAAAAAGCGTTATAGACTCTCAATACAAGTAGTATAGCCTGCTCTCTTGTAGTATTTCCCTTTGGAAGTATATAAGCAGTGCCGTCTCCTGCGGCAGAACCATTAAGAACTCCGTTGCCGTTCATGAATTTTACTGCTTCCAGAGCCCAGGGTGCTATGTCACTTTCATCATTGAATTTGTCCCTGAACTCCGCTGTTGTTACCACATTAGGCATTACTGCTTGTAATGTACGAAGAAGCATAACGGAGATTTCCTGTCTTGTAACCTTGTTATTAGGTGCAAATTTGCCTTCACCCACTCCGCCGACTATTTTAAGATTGTAAGCCTTCAATATTTCAGGGTTGTTAGTATCGCTGAAAGGATTTGCTGCAGCCGGTTCAGCCTTCTTACCTGTCATCTTCTCATATAAAAGAACTGCCAGCTCACAGAACTCTTCACGGGTAATATCTTTTGGGAACTCTGCCATAACCTTATCAGTAACCAGATTTTCATCCTTCGCCTTGTTTACCTCGGGAGCAGCCCAGCCTGAAAGGCCTTCATCTCCCGCTTGAAGATCTGTGCTTGGTGCAGCATCCCCGCTTACTGTGAATTGTGCTTTTCCAAACATGCCATACTCATATTCTTCAGGTTGCATACTTCCGGAGCAGAATACTCTTACTTCATAAGTACCCGGTTCATAACCAGCAGTGAATTCATAAGTGTTATTAACCGGAAGATCTGATATATAAGTGTTATGATAAGTGTTTTCTAATTTCTCTCCTGATTTGGCAATTCCAAGCCAAGCACCTACTTCAATTTCTCCAGGAGTTAAACCTTTAACTGTTACAGACAACTTCTCATTAGGTCTCACTAGAGTTTTTGAAAGAACTATATCACCAGGCTGTGCTTTACTGGAAACTACAGTGAATTCCACTTTTCCATAGAAAACAGATTCATAATCACTGCTGTCACTGGAAAATACTCTTGCTTCATACTTGCCGAATTTGGCCGGAGCCGTAAAGCTATAAGTATTGTTTGCAGGCAGATCTGAAATATAGGTATTATGATAAGTGTTCTCCAGTTTTTCGTTCCAAGCTGAAATTCCAAGCCAAGCACCGTTGTCCAGCTGCTCATCGGTCAAGCCTTTTACTGTAACAGACATTGGTTCATTAAGCTTAGCTTCTGCCTTGGATATAGTGATATCACCGGGATTTGCCTTAGGGGCACCTACATTGAAAGGAGCTGCTGCTATGAAGTTATCATCAGCGTCCATGAGTCTTACTTCATATTTACCTAATTTATCGGGAGCTTCGAATTCCCATACGTTATTTGCAGGCAGATCTGATACATAGGTATCATGATAGGTATTTTCATACCTTTCCCCCTCAGGAGAAATTCCCAGCCAAGCACCATCTTCGATCTCTTCGTTACTCAATCCGCTTATAGTTGCCTGGCCTTTTTCACCAACTGTGAACTCGCTTTTGTTCAAAGTAACCCCGCCTGCTGCAAAGACAGGTACATTCATGAACATTGTAAAGATTAAACATAAGGTTATAATAATACTCAGCACTTTCTTGCTCATCAAATTCTCCTCCTTTATTTGATCAGTATCGACATAGACATTGTAACACCAAGGGCTATAGAATTCTTCCGAATTATTGACAGGTGCTTTCAAAAAATTGCATAAAAAAAGAACTCACTGTATATCAGGAGTTCATTCTATACTCAGTAGGAGAAAGCCCGGTCTTCTTCCTAAAGGTGGATGTGAAATGGCTATGGCTGGAGAAGCCGCACATCATGCTTATCTCGGTAATAGTATTACCATTGGACTCCAGCATTTTTTTTGCCTTTTCAATTTTCATATCCAATAGATACTCATAGGGGGTCTTACTTGTCTTGGATTTGAAATATCTTATAAATGCGAATTTATTCATTTTTATAAGCTCAGCCAGCTCCGCACAGGAAACACCGGCGGTATAGTTTTCGTTCATATAATCAATAACTGCCTTAATGCTCGCCTCATTGCTTTCAATAATGTTGTCGGGTTTTGACGACAGGCTGTGCCTAATTTGACGGAGCATATTTCCTATTATCAGCATACTGAGGTTTTCTACCATATATTCATAACCTGTCTGTTTGTATCTAAGCTCTTCCAGAAAAAGTTGAACCAGCATATGCAGGTCATGGTTCACCTCAAAGGAGGCGTTTGAAAAGACTATGTCGGATGAATCATACATGCCTGCAGCCACATCATGGACAAGATCTTTACTGACATGTATGCCGCACAGGCTGCAGTTCGTAAGATTAGCTGCGATTCCATGTTCCTGCATCGGATTGACTGCAAAAAGTGAATTGGGATTTCGGGTATACATCTTGTTATCAATGACTGTAAAAGGCAGAGAAGCTTTAGATATGACGAACTCGTAGCTATTGTGGGAATGAGTGCCGTGAGAGATGCTTGTAGCTTTATTTGTTGTTACAACAGCCACACTACCGGTACAATAATTTTCAAGTACCATCTTTGAATTTGCTACGTTGTCCATGGGGACTGCACCTGTCAGTTCAAATAGCTTTTCTAAAGAAACTTCCACAAAACTCACCCCTGTGTAAAAGATGTTGATGATTAACTATCAGGTATTAATAATAACGAGCTGTGCTGCTTTGTTTGAACAACTGATTCTGCAACATGCTTTATAAACCATATGGAAGATCAAACAATAATAAGTAAATATAATCCAATCTTATTATA
>JAWLHF010000144.1:0-6586 GCA_041690515.1 Clostridiaceae bacterium
CAAGGAGCTATCCAGAAAACGGAATGTGCGTTTTAAGGATTTTAATGAATTTGTTACGGAGCGAAACCTTATAAGCTTTGGGGATTATATATTCCCGGTTAAGCTTATTGAATATAGATTTGAAGAGCTTACTCCTACCCTGAAGACAGTGACTGTAGATGAAGCAAAGAAGCGGTGCGCAGAAAGGCTGAATGCCAGGATAATGCTTCAGATACCGGAGGGAGCAGTGATACTGGACAAGAAAATTGACTATTATATAGACAAAAAAACCGTCAAGGCTAAGATAAGTGTTGAGGTTCTTGAAGATATTGGGGTGAAGCAGAAAATAAACTGATGTATATTTATTAATTAACACTAGGAGGAGAACAATTGACTCAGAACATTGCGGAATCAAATATACAAATTGATGATATGGAAAAGATAATGATTATTTTTGGAGACTATGACCAGAACCTTAAGGTTATTGAAGATGAGTTCGGTGTGGACATTATCGTTCGAGAAGGGGAAATCAGGATCATAGGTGAAGAAAATGCCGTAGCCATGGTTAGGAAGATACTGGATACTTTATTGAAAATGCAGGAGTCCGGTGAAGTTATAACAAGCCATTCGGTAAGCTATACCATCGACCTGGTAAGGGAAGGGGAGGAGAGACGGACCGGAGAGCTTGGGGACGTGATCATAACAACCGCCAGGGGAAAGGCAATAAAAAGCAAGACAATAGGCCAGAAAAAGTACATCGAAGCCATACAGAGCAATGAGGTCGTGTTCGGCATAGGCCCTGCCGGTACAGGGAAGACATACCTTGCAATGGCAATGGCTGTGAAGGCCTTCAAAAACCGCGAGGTGAGCAGGATAATACTTACAAGGCCTGCAGTGGAAGCGGGAGAAAAGCTGGGATTCCTGCCTGGGGATCTGCAGAATAAGGTTGACCCTTATCTGAGACCCTTATATGATGCTCTTCATGACATAATGGGTGCGGAAACCTACCAAAAGCACATAGAACGTGGTGTGATAGAGGTGGCTCCCTTAGCATATATGAGGGGGAGAACCCTTGATGATGCATATATCATACTTGATGAAGCTCAGAACACATCTCCTGAGCAGATGAAGATGTTTCTGACAAGGCTGGGCTTCGGCTCCAAGGCCATTATTACAGGAGATATAACACAGATTGATTTGCCTAAAGGAAAGTACTCAGGGCTTAAGGAAGTAATGGAAGTGCTCAAGAACATAAAAGGCATAGGATTTGTGTACTTTCACGAGAAGGACGTTGTCAGGCACAAACTGGTGAGGGATATAATAAAGGCATATGAGAAGCATGAAAGCAGGAAGAAGCCGGAGCCGGAAGAAGAGTAAAAGGGAGTATGCTTATGATAAAGTTTTCTGTTCAGAATCTAAAAAGACTGGCAAAAAGCAGCACTACAATCAGGGTTGTTCTGGTCGTGTGTCTGTTTGCAGCCCTGTTTTCCCTGTTTGTTTTGAATGTGGCTCCTCAAAAGTACATTCTCAAGGTAGGGGATATATCCAATGAAGATATTTATGCCCCTTCTGATATTGTGGACAAGTATGCCACCGAGCTCAGAAGGAAGCAGGCGGAGGAAAGCGTCCAGCCTGTATATAAGCTGGATCTTACTGTGCAGATAGATATTGAAAAGAAGGTAGACAGCTTTTTCTCTCTGCTGGATACAGTGAAGAATAATGAAGAGCTGGACAAGGGAAAAAAGCTTGATGCTTTGGAACAGGGATCGAACATAAGTCTCGGAAACAGCTTGTATAGTACACTTTTGAGTTCCTCAGCTGCTGATCTTGTTACACTGAGAGACAATATAAAGTATATCAACAACCAGATGCTCAGCGGTAGGATCACTGAGCAGCAGCTGAACGACAAACGAAGTGAGATCAGAAATTTCTTTATGAATCTTCCCAAAAAGAGCAAGCTGAATGAAATAGGTGCAGATATAGCAGTGATGATATTGAAGCCGAATATGTATTATGATGAGCAGACAACACTTGAAAGGAAGCAGAATGAGAAGGACAAGGTGGAGGATGTAGTAATACGCAAAGGAACAATAATCGTCAATAAAGGAAACGAAGTCACTTCTCAGCAGATACAGCTTCTAAGAGACTATGGGCTGTTGTATGATAATGAAAATGAAAAGATAGATTTTCAATTCTATATGGGGTATGGGATCATAATTTGTGTTTGTCTCGTAATTATGGGCATGTACCTCAGGAACCTGGACAAAAAGCTATGGGACAGCAACGCTACTATTTTCCTTATAAGCCTTATTGCACTGATGACATTGGTTATGTCAATTGTAGCCAACAAAATATCACCCTATATTATGGTGCTTCCGGCAGGAGCAATGCTGGTATCCATATTGGTGAGTCCAAGGATAGCCATAATGAGCAATATAATGATGTCCATCCTTGCAGGCTTTCTTGGAGGCTTTGACCTTCCGGTGGTAGCAATAATGATACTGACAGGCATATTGGGGGCAGGAATAGTATCCAGAACCCACCATAGGAGCACAATCATACTGGCAGGGCTGGCAATAAGTCTGGTCAGCATTCTTATTATATTCAGTGTAGGCATTTTGAGCTATGAAGATATATATACAGTACTTTACAATAGCATGTACGGAGCTGTGGGAGGAGTACTTTCCGCAGTTCTGACAATAGGTACACTTCCGTTTTTTGAAAGTACCTTTGATATAATCACTCCTGTGAAGCTGCTGGAGCTTTCAAATCCAAACAGGCCTATTCTGCGCAGGCTTCTGATTGAGGCTCCGGGGACTTATTATCATTCTATTCTGGTAGGCAATCTGGCAGAGGCAGCTGCGGAGGATATTGGGGCAAATCCGCTTTTGTGCAGGGTAGGAGCTTATTACCACGATATAGGTAAGCTTAAAAGACCGTATTTTTTCAAAGAGAACCAGCTTACACAGGATAACCCTCATGACAAGATAACTCCCAACTTAAGCGCTCTTGTCATAACCTCCCATGTAAAAGACGGGGTCGAAATTGCAAACAAGAACAAGCTGCCGTCATCAGTAATCCAGATTATTGAGGAACATCACGGCAACACCCTTGTAGCCTATTTCTATCATAAGGCAATAAATGCCGATGGGGCTGACACAGTGGATGAAAGTAAGTTCAGATATCCCTTTAAAAAACCGCAGACAAAGGAAGCTGCAATAGTTATGCTGGCGGATTCGGTTGAAGCCTATATAAGGTCTCTGACTGAGCCCACCCAGGATCAAGTAGATCAGGGTGTAAGAAAGATCATAAAGGATAAACTGAACGATGGACAGCTTGACTGCTGCGATCTTACATTAAAGGATCTGGAAATAATCGCTAAGGCATTTGTAAAGGTTCTGGCAGGCATATTCCACGACAGAATAGAGTATCCTGAAACTATAAAGGATATACAGTAACAGGTTCCGAGGCGTAGGGGCGACCAGTGGTCGTCCGCATAAACTTCAAAGGTACACTCAAAGCACCGGACTCGAGAAAAAAACAAACGGAGGTATTATTATGTCGGTATTGATTGACAACAGACAGGAAGGAATAGCAGTTGATGAAGCGTTGGAAGCCATGATTGCGCAGGTAGTTGAAAAGGTTATTGCTTATGAGGGTTGTGAAGAGGATTATGAGGTAAGTGTTTCCCTTGTGAACAATGAAGAGATGAAAAGCCTCAACTTGGAGTATCGGGGTATTGATAAAGAAACAGATGTCCTGTCCTTTCCGATGTTGGACTTTTCAGATGAAGAAATTGAAGAAGAGGACGAAGATACAGAGTATATTGAGGAAGAGCTGCCTTTGGGGGATATAGTCATATCAATGGAAAAGGCTATGGAACAGTCGGAGGAATACGGACATAGCTTCAGCCGTGAATTGGCTTTTCTGCTGGTTCATGGAATGCTGCACCTTCTGGGCTATGACCATGAAGATGAAGCATCGGAGAAAGGTATGTTTGATAAGCAGGAAGCTATACTGAAAGAGATGAACCTTACAAGGTAAGATAAGGGAAGTGGGATAGTGGGTCCGAGAAAATTCCTGGAGAGCTTGAGATACGCAATTGAAGGGGTGATATACTGCATCAACACCCAAAGAAATATGAAAATACATATCATTGTTGCCATTATAGCCCTGACGGCTTCACTGCTTCTGCATATCAGCAATATGGAGCTGGTTGTGGTGATAATGGCGATATCACTTGTATTAGTGTGTGAGATCATTAATACAGCTGTGGAAAAGGCAGTGGATACATCAACACAGGAATACAATCCTATTGCAAAGATATCAAAGGATGTAGCTGCAGGTGCAGTACTGGTGGCTTCAATAAATTCCATGATTGTAGGTGTTCTCATATTCGGCAGGCATCTTATGGCTGCAGTATTGAAAGCATTTGCTTAAACGGCCGCATCAACCTGTAAGGTGTTTGCAGTTGTGTCACTCCGACAAGGGAAGAATTTTACCTGTATAGGATATTTGGGTTTTCCTCCAAAGGGACAAGCCGTAGATGTCGTCAGAAAGGCCTATCGTTACAAAATTAGTTGAAGCATATGGCTTTCTGCCACCATATATGTATTTAACAGCATATGAATTGCAGAATATGTGACCTGTTGATTTGAATCAATAAAATATTCAACACGATACATATGTATAGTTAAGTTTCATTTATTTTATTAGAAAGAGGGTTTCGTATGAATAGTAAGAGATGGTTATCGGCGCTAATGATTTTGTTACTTATCACAGCAATACTTGCAGGCTGCAGTCAAAAAGCAGAGCCTGCAGACAATATAGAACCGGAAGTTGAACCTGAGCCAATTGTTGAACCGACGCCGGAGCCAGAACCGGAGCCTGTAAAAAGCTGGCCCTGCCCTCTTACGGGTTTGCCGGTGGAGAATGAAGAAGATCAGAAGCAGAGACCCATAGCTGTTATGATTGACAATGAATACAATGCAAGACCTCAATCAGGGCTTTTGGATGCGGATATAGTATATGAGATTCCTGTTGAAGGTAACATAACAAGGTACATGGCTATTTATCATCATGGATATACTGACAAGATCGGTCCGGTGAGAAGCGCGAGACCCTATTTCATAGATAAGGCACTGGAGTTCAACGCAGTTTATGTTCACTGCGGAGGAAGCCCACAGGCACTGAGAGATATTGCCGACCTTAAGGTAAATGCCCTTAATGATTTAAAAGGATCTCCGTGCTTTTGGAGGGCAAAAGACAGAAAGATGCCACATAATCTGTACACAAGCACAAAGCTTATGAGAGAAGTAATGGAGAAAAACAAGTTCAATAACAAAACAGCTCCGGAATATTTTAAGTTCGGTGAGGATTTTGTTAATCTAGACGGAAAGAGAACTGTAGGAATAAGTTTTAATTACAGTAAGAATTACAAAGTGGGATATGAATACGATGAAAAGGACAAATTATACTATAGGACAATAAACGGTACAAGGCTTAAAGATAAGGAAACCGGTAAGGACATAGCAACAACCAATGTGATTGTAGAGAAGACCACAGCAAAAGTCCTTGACGATGTAGGCCGTTTGTCAGTTGCAAATATCGGCAAGAACAGAGGTTATTACCTTACAGGCGGGAAGCTAATGGAAATTGAGTGGAGCAAAAGCAGCAGAAGTGACAGAACAGTATATAAGGACCTTAAAGGCAGCGAAATCCTGATGAATAGAGGTACCACATGGATACAGGTGGTTCCGGATTATGTGAAGATAGAGATTAAGGAGTGAAACCCATGAATTACGACATACTAATAGAAAAAGCACAAGAGGCTATGAAGAATGCTTATGTGAAGTATTCGAATTTTAGGGTAGGGGCGGCACTGCTTACAAAGAGCGGCAAAGTCTATACCGGCTGCAATATTGAGAATTCCTCCTACGGAGCTACTATCTGCGCGGAAAGGGTTGCTTTTACAAAAGCAATCTCAGAGGGAGAACGTGAATTCGAAGCTATCGCAGTTGCCAGCAACCTAAAGGATTTCACATATCCCTGCGGAATATGCAGGCAGTTCATGTCGGAATGGGGTTTGGACATAAAGCTCGTGACCAAAAGCGGAGACAAAGTCAGGGTCCACACAATAGGAGAACTGCTGCCCGAGGCTTTTGTTGAATTTGAAGAGGATAAATAGAAATAATAAGAATGAGTATTGCATAAGAGATATGATAGATATGTAGAAAAATGCGGCATTATTAAAGTTTGTAGCAGCACTGGATTGCAAATGAATATTATTCCGCAGCCGTTGCTCCGAAACCAGAGCTTCTAAACTCACTACGGGCAGCATCAAAACTCGCTCCGCTCAAACAGTTGATGCTGCTATTCCTTCATTTCATTAAGAAGCTCTAAGGTTCCTACGCAAAGGCTGCTCCACAATATTCACAGCAATCCTAGTTTGTAATAAATTGCATAAGCTGTTATAGAACAACCAACACCGACGTGGGGAAGTATCTCTGAAGAAGCCTTTCACTGACCTCGGAACGGGAATACCCTCGGGCAAAATAACCAGACGGGCAAGCAGAGATGGGACCCCCGCCAGTGATTTTGCTGGCTT
>JAWLHF010000145.1:0-6550 GCA_041690515.1 Clostridiaceae bacterium
CATCATCAATTCTATCAAAGGAGGTTTTCTTTTTCTACTCATAGCTGGAAGCCTTTTTGAACCACGGGTATAGCCCGTGGTATTCGTAATACAAAAAAAACGGCTAGGGAACTTAGTTCCCCAACCGTTTGCAGATATTCTTACATAAAGATGAATCTCAGAATGAAAATCACAAAAAGTATATACATTGTAATTGATACATCTTTTCCTTTACCGGCAAGAAGCTTGAGAAGTGTGTATCCCAGCATACCGAAAACAATACCTTCAGCAATGCTGTATGCGAAAGGCATCATAAGTATGGTGAGGAATGCAGGTATTGCTTCTGTGAAGTCATTAAGATCGATTTTTGTGATCGGCTCCATCATGAACAATCCTACCAGTATAAGAGCCGGAGCTGTTGCTGCACTTGGCACTATAAGGAATAAAGGTGAGAAGAACAATGCCAGTATGAAAAGTCCTCCGGTTACCAGTGAAGTAAGTCCTGTCCTTCCGCCTTCTGCAACACCTGAAGCACTTTCAACATATGTTGTTACTGTACTTGTACCCAGCAATGAGCCAAAAGTTGTACCTATTGCATCTGTTAAAAGCACCTGGCTTGCTCTTGGAAGTGTTCCATTCTTATCTAGCAGGTTCGCCTTTGAAGCTACTCCGATTACTGTTCCCACAGTATCAAATATGTCAACAAAGAGGAATGTTAATATTACTATAAGGAATTTGGTGCTGAATATCTCTGACCAAGATACACCGAAGGGTGCCATTGCTATGGGAGCTATTGATGGAGGAGTCTGGACTATACTTGTCGGAAGCTGTGCAACACCCATAACTATACCAATTATTGTTGTTGCTATTATACCTATGAAGAGCGCTCCTTTGACTTTTTTGTACAGTAGTACCCCTGTAATAACAAGGCCGATAAGCGCTAATATTACCGGTGCACTCTTTATGTCACCGAGGGTAAGGGGTGTTCCTTCGCCAACTTTAACTATACCTGCGTTTACAAGACCTATAAAGGCAATAAACAAACCAATACCTACGCTGACAGCATACTTAAGGTTCATGGGAATAGAATTGATAATTGCTTCTCTTACTTTAAAGAATGACATAATGATAAATATTATACCTTCTACAAATACTGCCGCCAGTGCCAGTTGCCAACTATACCCCATTGTCAGGACAACTGTGTATGCAAAGAATGCATTAAGTCCCATACCAGGTGCTAAAGCAAAGGGATAATTAGAAAGAAATGCCATAAGTATTGTGGCCAAACCGGACGCCAGACAAGTTGCTGTTATCAATGCTGGCATATCCATTCCAGTTGCACTTAAAATCGATGGGTTGACTATTATGATGTATGCCATAGTCATGAATGTCGTAAAACCAGCAATTACCTCAGTCTTGACGTTTGTGTTGTGCTCTTTCAACTTGAACATTCTTTCCAGAGCACTTGAGTTTAATTCATTTGATTTTGTCGTCACGTAATTCCCTCCTTAAAATTTTTGTAGTACTTTGGTTCTTAAAAGATTATGAACCTATATGTATTACATTACTATTATAATTAAAAACCATACCTTATCACAACCACATTATAACATATCAGGAGATTATTTATAAGAATAAGCTGAATATTCCGGTTAATAACTGCCAATTTCATAATTCTTCAACTTCTATCTTATTTTATTATCATATAACATTGTTGCATACTCCATATCTGAATATCTAGAACTTCTATAACCACCTTGGAAAGCCTTATACCTTTGAACAATGAAACACAGTAACCACAGAAAAAAAGCCGTCTTTGGATAAACCAAAACGGCATCTTTTTATTCGTTTATTCTTTAACTATAGGCTTCATTGTCGGGAACAGAATTACATCCCTTATAGAATAGGAGTCAGTGAGGAACATTATTATCCTGTCTATTCCTATTCCAAGTCCTCCTGTAGGAGGCATCCCAATCTCGAGAGAATTTACAAAATCGTCATCTGTTGCATATGCTTCATCATCGCCTAATTCTTTGTCCTTTGCCTGCTGTTCAAACCTTTCCTTCTGGTCGATAGGATCGTTAAGCTCAGTATAGGCATTCCCAACTTCTCTTGCATATATAAAGGCTTCGAACCTTTCTGTCATTGTAGGGTCATCATTCTTTTTCTTTGTAAGAGGTGATATCTCTACAGGGTAGTCCATTATGAAGGTAGGCTGTATAAGGTGTTCTTCAGCATAAACCTCAAAAGCTGCATTCAATATATCACCTTTTGTACAGTCCTTAAGGTCCTTTTTCAATTCATCTACAACCTTAAGCTTCTTTGCTGTTTCTCTTGCTTCTTCATCAGTTTTTATTTCATTGAAGTCAACACCTGAGTACTTCTTTACAGCCTCTACCATGGTCATCCTATTCCATGGCGGTGTCAAATCCAGTTCAGTTCCCTGATAGTTAATCTTGGTAGTCCCCAGAACCTTTTCTGCACAGTATGCTACAAGATTCTCAGTAAGCTCCATCATATCCTTGTAATCTGCAAAGGCCTGATACAATTCAATCATGGTAAACTCAGGATTGTGCCTTACGTCTATTCCTTCATTTCTGAAGTCCTTACCCATTTCATAAACTCTCTCAAACCCGCCGACTATAAGCCTCTTCAGGTAAAGCTCCGTTGCTATTCTGAGATATAAGTCTATATCCAGAGCATTACTGTGAGTGATAAAGGGTCTGGCTGCCGCTCCGCTTGCTATTGTTGCAAGTATTGGTGTTTCCACTTCTATGTAATCCTTTGCATCAAGGAATTCTCTTATTGCCTTAATTATCTGTGTCCTCTTGTAGAAGGTGTCCCTTACATCTTCATTGACAATAAGGTCAACATACCTCTGCCTGTACCTCATTTCAGTATCTTTAAGTCCATGCCACTTCTCAGGCAGGGGCTGCAGTGATTTGCACATCAGAGTTACCTGCTTGGCATGTACAGATATCTCGCCTCTCCTTGTTTTGAAAACAAAACCCTTTATACCGACAATATCACCGATATCATAGGTCTTGAACAGCTTATATTCCTCTTCGCCTATTTCATCCTGCTTAACATACGTTTGTATTCTTCCATATCTGTCCTGAATATCACAGAATGATGCCTTACCCATATCTCTAAAAGACATTATCCTTCCGGCTATTGAGACATCCTTACCTTCCATCTCTTCAAAATTGTCCTTTATGTCCTTTGAGTGATGAGTCTGATCATATTTCAGTATCTCAAAGGGGTTGCGCCCTGCGGCCTTCAGCTGCTCAAGCTTTTCCCTCCTGATCCTTAGTATTTCACTTAAGTTCTGTTCATCATTAGACATTTCAATTCCCCCTACTTCTTTATGTTAAGTATTTCATATTTAATTACTCCATCCGGTACAATTATATCTACGATATCACCGATGGCCTTACCCATCAATGCTTTACCCACAGGAGATTCATTTGAAATCTTAAGGTTTATAGGATCGGCTTCTGCAGAACCGCCTATTGTATATTCCACTTCATCCCCAAGCTCTATATCCTTTAAAGTCACTTTGCAGCCAATGCTTACTATATCTGTCTGGATATCCTCATCATCAATAACCTTTGCATTTTTAAGTATGTTCTCTATCTGGGCAATCCTACCCTCCACAAATGCCTGTTCGTTCTTAGCTTCATCATACTCCGAATTCTCAGATATGTCCCCAAAGGCCAAAGCCTGCTTTATTCTGAGTGCTACCTCCGCCCTCTTCTTACTCTTTAAAAAATCCAATTCCTCTTCCAGCTTAGCCAGACCTTCTATTGTTAGTATGTTCTGTTTGTTCACAGTCTCCTGCCTCCAATTCCATATGTTTTTGTGATTACACATAAAATCTGGCTTGTGACCCAGCCAGTACAATGAAACCCTATATGCTAAATGTATGTAAATCGCATATTTCCTAATGCGATTTACGTGGTAATGATAATATGTGTCTAAAAGTTTTTTTTATGCTGTGTATGTATTCCTATAATCCATTTTCTTTCTTTTCACGGTATTATTATGCTAAGAAAACAACCGCTTATCCAGCACTCTTTTTTCTTTTATTTGTTAATTATAATGTAGTAATATATTTATGTCAAGCATTAGTAAAATGCCGTATATTGGGTGCTGATATTACTAGAAAAAACCCTCTTGATAGTCAGTTTGATTAAATTCCTGAATCCTGCTTCCCAAACAGATAAATATAGGGGAATCTCCTGATAAAGTCTATAGTATCCCTTTCTCTGTAAAAGTGCCTCAATATTGCAAGCAGCTCATCGTTGAAGCGGACAGCTGCAACATCTTCAGTAAAGCGTGCTAAACCTTCGTACCATAATAGCACGCGGCTGATTTTTCTGAAATCACCGTCAGCTGTACTATTGCCGATTAGGACTTTACCTGTCAGCAGCTGCCTGTATTCATCAAGACATACACTATTATCTGCTATGATTATATCACTCTGGCTAATCCCTCTGTCCAAGCTTTTGGTAAAAACAGCCGACACTCCTTTTTCTTCCATAAGTGTTTCAAAAATCAACTTCTTTTCATTGCTGTCCATTTTCTCATTCTCATAAATGTAGACTCCGGCAGCTTCTTCACTCATGATACTGATATATTGATGACTGTACGACTCTGCTATAAAACAAAAGTTCTTGTTCAGCAGGTTGATACTTTTCTCCGCTGAAAGCTTTATAAGAGCAGCCAATCCTTTGATTGCCTCAGCTTCTTTTGCGCAGCCCCTTTCCATACTACTCTCAATCTGCTCCATACCGCTGCCAATATAATACTCCGTATTATTTCCCACAAAAAAGCTTATATTATTCTCAGTACAGAGCTTTTTCAGAAACCTTGCCGCCTTACGGTTGTCTTTAGGTTCATTCATTGTCGGACATTCAATTATATATACAGAGACCTTATCCTTAGTATCTCCTGCCTCTATAATCTGCTTTAGCCTGGGTTTTGCAAAAAAATTCAATATTTTCGGCAGAGTGCTTCTTCTAAAAATAATTATTGCAGCATTATTCATAGCCTTCCCTCCGAATATATTGAAATTTGATTATAGAAAACGCCAGGCCGTTTCCTCATATAATAATATTAACAGCCTGGCGGATATATTCTTGTTAATATAATCCATAATTAAATTAGACTTCCTTTCCTATAAGCACCTTTTCTTCACTATCAAAATACTCTACTCTGGGTCTGAAATTTATCTCCTTAAGCACCCTCATATAGTCTTCTGACGTGATATCTTCAATATCCTTGCCTATTAGTGCAACCAACAGCGCTTCAATGACATTGGTTCCAAAGGATCTGCCTTCCAGATCCGGTGTCGAAGTGACGAGGGTACGTATACCGCAATCTCTGAGCCACTCTACATCCTCTTTTGTCACAGTGTTTGTGACAACCATCTTCCCTTCCATTCCGGCGGGCATATACTGCCTTATATAATGGAAATCACCGGCAATAATATCCGCTTCATAGAAGAATCTATCAATCTTTCCTGTTTTGTTGCTTTCCTTGTTCTGTTCCTTTCCGGTGGGGTAGAGCATTTCAAAAGGCAGACGGCAAGCAATAGGCGCAATTACACTTGCTATCCTGTCAAGCATTTTAAGGGATTTTATTGGTATGTTTATACCCAGTGCAACCATAAGATCCGCCAGTACAAGCTCACAACCAATTTCCTGAAATCCCTCCGCCATACCATATCTGTCTATTCCTGGCAAAATGAGCACATTCTTGCCTTTCAGCTCCTCAATATTATCATTAATAAAGTGAGGAACCTCCTTCTCCAAGGACATCTTAAGACCGGAACCATCCACTATCGGTGTTATTTTTGCGGCTTCCATAATAGGCAGTGCATCCTTTATCTTGTACCGGGTCTTGCCTGCATTCAGATATACATCAATACCGCCCATGCCAAAGGCATCCACTTTGCCGTCCAGCTCCTGGATAAGCTTGATTGCCATTTGGATATCACCATCAGTCCCTATCCTTTCAATAATGACCTTTTCGTTGTTGATTTCCGTTGACACCTTATGGTTCCTTTTGGAAGAGCCTATGCTTATACTCACTATATGTTTCATTTCATACCTATCCTTTCAATGTCATTAATACGTCTGCCAGAACATCAATGTTCACATTAACATCTTCTTTTATGGGTGACTTCCCTATATCCATTTCTATAACCCTATTATCCAGCAGGCCTCTTGCTATCCTATTCCTATAGTCGGAAGCCATTACAATTACCGTATCGAAACCCCTCAGTTTGTTAATCAGCTCCATTATTTTGTCTGACAGCTGCACCCCGCTGCAATCATTTACAAAGCCTGCCCTCTCCTTTTCCGACATGAGAAAGTAATACTCAACCCCATAAGCTTTCAGAAGCTTCTCAACCTCTGCCTTGTTATTAATTGGAAAGCCTATGGCAGCTATGCTCTGTCCCTTCCTGATCTCACCCAAGCCTTCAAGTCTTGAGATAAAAGTACGCTCAACCCCCAGCCTTTCCGCTGCCTCCTGCTGTGACAATCCCAGCATACGATATTGAAGA
>JAWLHF010000146.1:0-6361 GCA_041690515.1 Clostridiaceae bacterium
CCTGAGTACTATATCCGGCATACTTGTCCTTAGCTTGGAAATCAGTTGAAGAATTTTCTCCTTACTGCTCCTTCTGTGCATTTTCTTTAATATATCATTGCTGGCATGCTGTATAGGTATGTCCAGATACCTGCATATCTTGTCTTCCCGGGCAATAGTATCGATCAATTGGTCATTGAATTCATCAGGATAAGAATACAAAAGCCTTATCCACCTTATTCCATCAATTGCAGACAGTTTTTCGAGAAGTTCACTCAAGCAGTATCTGCCGTAAAGGTCTATTCCGTATCTTGTGATATCCTGTGCAATCAGGTTCAGCTCTTTGATTCCGCTCTTTGAAAGTACCTCTGCCTCTTCCAGAATATCTTCAAGTTTCCTGCTTCTGTATCTGCCTCGAAGACTGGGGATTATACAGTAGCTGCATCTGTTGTCACAGCCTTCTGCTATTTTCAGGAATGCTGATGCACCAAAGGTAGAGACTTTTCTTGGAAGCTTATCTATATCTATCTGCTCCTGATGTCCGTATAGTATTACCTTCTCCCCTTTTAGAGCTTGACCTATCACTTGTGATATCTCCTTGTAGTCACCTGTTCCGATGACTGCATCCAGCTCAGGAAGCTCCTTCATCAACTCTTCCTTGTAGCGTTCCGCCATACATCCGGAGGCTATGAGTACCTTGCAATTTCCATTGTTCTTGTATTCAGACATCTCAAGTATGGTGTCTATGGATTCCTGCTTTGCACTTTCTATGAAACCGCAGGTGTTGACTATTATTATATCTGCAGCCTGCACGTCATTTGTTATTTCGTATTCATCATCAAGAATGCTTTGTACCATGACCTCTGAATCCACAAGGTTCTTGGAGCATCCCAGAGATACAATCGCTGTTTTGAGCTTCAATAGTGTCTCTCCTTTTCAAATATATCAACAGATTTTGTTATATTAATAATGTATGAAAATTTACAACGTTTCATCCAAATCTTCCTTGCTTACCAGGACTTTTCTAGGCTTGCTGCCCTCATATCCTCCTATTATCCTGCGCTCTTCCATTTGGTCAATGAGTCTTGCAGCTCTGCTGTAGCCAATTTTTAATCTTCTCTGGAGCATCAGTATAGATGCCTGTCCGCTTTCGACAACAATATCAATTGCACTTTTAAGAAGCTCATCAACTTCTGCATTTTCATCAATTTCCACACTATGCTCTATTTCCTGAATCAACTCATTATTGAAATTAACAGGCACTTGATCCTTTATATAGCCCACAAGCTTTTCAATTTCCTTTTCTGAAACAAAAGCACCCTGAACCCTTATAGGCTTTGCCTCTCCTACAGGGTAGAAAAGGGAGTCCCCTTTGCCCAGGAGTTTCTCTGCACCGCCCATATCAAGGATTGTCCTTGAATCTATCTGTGAGGATACTGCAAAAGATATCCTGGATGGTATGTTGGCTTTTATCAGTCCTGTGATTACATCTACTGAAGGACGCTGTGTCGCAACGACAAGGTGTATTCCTGCTGCTCGGGCCATCTGCGCCAATCTGCATATGGAGTCCTCCACCTCGCCGGGTGCTACCATCATCAGATCAGCCAATTCATCTATCACAACAACTATCTGGGGCAGCTTCTCGATGCCCTCCTTATTCATATTATTGTATCCAGAAATGTCCCTGACATTATTAGCAGCAAACTTCTTATAACGCTCCGTCATTTCCATGACTGCCCAGTTCAAAGCACCTGCAGCCTTCTTTGGATCAGTTACCACAGGAACAAGAAGATGTGGTATGTTCTTGTAGACGTTAAGCTCAACCACTTTTGGATCTATAAGCAGAAGCTTCACCTCATCAGGGGTCGCCTTATACAAAATGCTTGCTATAAGTGCGTTTATACATACACTTTTACCTGAACCGGTTGAGCCTGCAATAAGAAGATGAGGCATCTTTGAAAGATCCGCCACTATATTGGCGCCTGCCACATCCTTTCCCAATCCGAAAGCGATCTTTGACTTCTGGTTCTTGAACTCATCCGATTCCAGTACTTCTCTTAAAAGCACACTTGAAACATTCTTATTGGGTACCTCTATTCCTATTGCTGCTTTTCCTGGTATAGGAGCTTCAATTCTTATTCCTGCTGAAGCAAGGCTAAGGGATATGTCATCTGCCAGGCTCAATATCTTGCTTACCTTGACTCCCGGGCTTAGCTGCAACTCATATCTGGTAATGGTGGGTCCTACCGAAACCTGTGCAATAGTTGCGCTGACTCCAAAATTCCTAAGTGTGTCCTCAAGTATTTTAACATTGGCCATTACTTCTTTTTTTGCATTTCCTGTCTTATTGTCAACAGGCATGGAAAGTAGGTTTGTACCGGGAAGCTTGTAATTAGCATAGTGCTTATTGTCAACATTTATTATTGTCTGTGCAGTCTCGTCTTTCTCCGGTTGGCTTTGCTTAACGGTCTTTTCCTTATGCTCTCGGACCTCCCCGCTGCCAGCTGCTTTATCAGGGGTTTCATTTTCTTTTTTATCCTTGAAGCCTTTATCAAACTGCTTAGTAAAGTCAAGTATTTTTATTTTCTTATCGATACTCTTTATGCGTTCTTCATCATCGGTCTTTAGCAACTCATGATTATCATCTTTCTTCAGCGGTATACTCTTCTGAAGTTCCTTTGTGACAGCAGTCTCCACATCCCTGCTCTTAAGCCGGGCATAGAGATTTAATATATAATTCTTCAAATAATCAAGTATGCTTACAAAGGATATCTCTGTGAACATCATTATAGAAATTATATAAAGTGCCGCTATTATCGTTATGGTACCAACTACTCCAAAAAGCATGACAAATGCATACCCAAAGAAGCCTCCTACTGCTCCGCCGCCGGCATTGAGTGCACCCAATGCAAAATAATACCTGATAGTATCAAACCATTTGGCATTTGCACCTTCTACCTCGGTGTAATTGGCTAAGAACAACGCTATCAGTGTGGCCAGTAAAAATAGACAGAAAGAATAAAACTTGATGTTGACCTGCATTTGATTTTTCTTATATACCATAGCCAACCCAAGTATTATTATCAATATAGGGACTATATAAGCCCCAAGGCCGAATACTCCAAGAATCAGTACCCTTATCTTTTCTCCTACGATACCTGAACTGGTGCTGAAAAGGCTTATATATATGTATATGCTGGTCAATATCAAGGATACTCCTGTTATTTCGAACTTTATATTATTCTGCATGTTTTTCTTCGACAAGATACCACCTCATAAATACATTTTCTAGTTAAATACGGATTTGTCCTAATGTTATTATATCCTTATTCAATAATGGTTGCAACTAAGCATAATGGAAAAAGCTGCTTCACCAATTATACATGGGATGCAGCTTTTTTATCAATAACTGATTTTAGTTTTTATTGTTCTTTTTAGGTTCTTCTATCAGGTTCTGCAGCTTTGAAAGAGCTTGATGGAGTCCTCCAATCTCTTTAATAAGGCCGAATTTTACTGCTTCGGGACCGACTAATACAGTTCCCACGTCATTTGCCAGTTCGCTTGTTGTGAACATCAGCTTCTTTACAGTATCCATATCAATATTACTGTGCTCAACAATGAATCTGATTATCCTCTCCTGCATTTTGTTGAAGTATTCAAAGGTCTGAGGTACACCTATAATCAAGCCATTCATTCTTATAGGATGTATTGTCATAGTTGCTGTAGGAGCAATATAAGAATGGGTAGCAGATACAGCTAAAGGAACACCAATACTGTGTCCTCCTCCAAGCACAAGTGAAACAGTAGGTTTTTTCATGCTTACTATAAGCTCCGATAAGGCCAGACCTGCTTCAACATCACCTCCCACTGTGTTCAGTATAAGCAGAAGTCCTTCTATTTCAGGGTTTTCTTCTACTGCAACTATCTGTGGGATTATATGCTCATATTTCGTTGATTTGTTCTGCGGAGGCAACAGCACATGACCCTCTATCTGACCGATTATTGTGATGCAGTGTATATTGCTTCTGAATTGGGGTACTCTTGCTTCACCCAACTCTTTTATATTTTCAGCGGATTTATCCTTGCTTTCAGTATTTTTATCCTGTTCATTACTAGACGTGTATCCATATATATCTGACAATCAAATCACACTCCCGAGTTTTATTTAACCGTTTTCCATTTGAATTACACTTAGATTATATTTTTACCTTAAAAAGATTCACTATACAAAAAACAAGCAAATCAATAAGAATTGCTTGTTTTTATTATTTTTTAAAATGCCTTCTATTCTTTCCTTATTGCCTCAAGGGCACTTAGATTCATTGCCCTCCGTGCCGGATAAAAGCCCGAGACGAGGCCTATGACCGTTGTGAAAAGCATAGCGCTGGCTGCCAGCCATATAGGTATTATGGAGGTCTGGCTTCCTTCTCCCCCGCCTCCATAAAAGCCCATCAAGGCAAAGCCTGCGCTGTTCAGCCCGTAGGATACCGCATAACTTAGCAGCAATCCTATTATTCCGCCTAAAAGTCCAATGGTGGCGGCTTCGAAAAGGAACAGCTTTTTTATATCCCTCAAAGAAGAACCAATGACTTTCATAATACCTATCTCCCTTGTCCGCTCATAAATTGACATTACCATGGTATTGGTGATGCCAATTGATGCTACGAGGAGAGATACTGCTCCGATGGCACCAAGTACTATTCTTATGCTTGAGGATGTCTCCTGCATCGATTCCAGTATATCCGTAAGGCTGTCTGCATAAAAGCCCATATCCTTTATCTGATTCTGTATACTCTGAACATCTTTAATGTTCTTTACTTTAACAATTATCCTGGAATATCCTTTAATATCTCTGTAGTCAGAGGAATTGTCGTTCTGATTCTTCCCTCTGTTAAAATCCTTTACGATTTTTTTCATTTGGTTGATGTCCATGAACAAGCTGTTGTAGTACTCGTAGTTTCCATCCTCCAGAACTCCTACACCGCTGACTTTGTATGTCAATGGCTTCCGCTGGGTGCTTTCTCCGCTGCGCATATATTCTTCCCCATAGGACATATCGAGGGACATGGTCATCCTTTCCTTCAGAAGGTCTACTTCAGGAGCTTCGCCCCATCTGCGCCTGCCTGTAGCTTTTGGATTGTACAGATTCATGTTTACACCGAAGCCGAATACTGCACCTGTCTTATCCTCTTCTGTAAGCAGCCGTCCTTGGGAAACCTTGAGTCCCAGTTTATCCATATACTTGGGATCTATTCCTTGAAGCTGGACATAGCCTATGTATTTACCCACCTTTATCTTCCCGTGAGTCTCTACAAAAGGTATCACTGCATCAACACCGCTTATTCTTGAAAAATCGGCAACCGCAGCTTCATCCAGATCCCTCTTTTTTTGCTGGCCTCCTCGTGGTTCCTCTTCATAGCCGTAATACATGCCATTCTCCGGAGACCTGACATTGATGGTATTGAGACTTCCCATTCTGGATATCTGAGCTTTGAAGCTTTCATTCATACCTATGCCTATAGAAATCATAATCACTATAGAAGCTGTGCCTATCACTACTCCCATTACAGTGAGCATTGTTCTTGTCTTTCTTCTCAGCAGGTTCTTGAGGGTCATTCTGATAACATCTATACTATTCATCCAGATCCATGACCTTCCTTCTTTTGTTTCTGATCAGTCTTCTGGATACAAATACTCCCGCTGCAACTGCAGCGATACCCAGCCAGAAATATATATTCTTAACGGTTTTATTTATTATCTTATCCTTGGTACTTTCAGGCGGTGGAGGCATTTCTCCGGGCATCTCCATAGGAGGCATCTCCATGGCATTTACAGTGAATTCCCTTTCATATGTGAACTCCCCTCCTGATGGATCCTCGTAGGTGAATACAACCTTACCCTTTGATACGCCGGGATTCATAGGGGTCAACATTGCTTCATAATAGTCACTTGAGCCTGACTCGAAATTGCCTATGTAAGCTTCACCGTTTTCTATCTGAAAATCTCCTTCAACCTTTATCATAAGGTTTGAAAGCTTTGTTTTTCCTTTATTATAATACTGAAGACTGACAGGTACAGGTTGCCCTACGTATGCTTCCGGGGGCAGGCTGATCTCTGATGCATCCAGTTTGGACTGCTGGATTACAGGTATACCTATAAGCTCTTCAGCTTTGTACTCTGTGCCCTCCTCGTCCTGATACTCAATATTTGCAGTTATGTTGTAGTACTTTGGCTGAGCATCAGGAATCGTATACATCGTTATGCTCCTTGATGCAGTTCCTTTAGGTTTGATGGAATCAACAAAGAAAGTGTTGCTGCTTCCTACCGGTGTAAATACCACATTTCCTTCCTTGTCTGAGTCTATTCCTGTAAGGTATATCTT
>JAWLHF010000147.1:0-6326 GCA_041690515.1 Clostridiaceae bacterium
TAATCGAATAGGCAAAGCCTATTCGCAGGACGAGGCTGTGGGGAATAGGTAACACCGAACAGACGGAAGCTGCACGGAATTGCAGGGCAAATATTATATTTACTTGTCATGTATTCAGTGGATTTCGCTCCTGACCGTAGGGGCGGCCACCGGCCGTCCGAAAAGGCTGCGAAGGCATACCCAAAGCCCGAAGCACGTGGCACGCAGCCCGAGGCAATACCTCAAAGCACAGCCACAAAGCCAAAACATAAATATTGAAGGACTAGTATCACAAAAATAAGATACTAGTCCTTTAAAAAGTATTAATATTCCTCAAACAGGTAATAATTTAAATGACATGTACATTATTAAGTGAATAGCAATAGCTTATGCGGCTCTTTCAAAGAAGCCGGAAGCTGTACAAAATATTATTGACATTGCAGTTAAATTATGATAGATTTTATTGAGTAGTCTCAAAATGCAATCTTTGTGTATTTTTGCGGCATTTTAGTATTTTAAAGCAGTGCCAAGCCGTTGGGAGGTGTGGATATGAGAGTTAAAATAACACTTGCTTGCAGCGAATGCAAACAGAGGAACTATGATTCCATGAAAAACAAGAAGAACAACCCGGATAGAATAGAAATGAACAAGTACTGCAGATTCTGCAGGAAGCATACTTCGCATAAAGAAACAAAATAGCCAGTAAAGGATGTGAGTGTTGTGGCTGGTGCAGCAAAGAAGTTTGATATAGCAAAGTCTTTCAGGGAAACAAAAGCTGAAGTCAGAAAGGTAACTTGGCCTAATAGAAAAGAGCTTTTGCAGCATACGGAAGTAGTTGTTACTTCAATAATATTGGTAGGAGCAGTACTTTGGCTTGTAGATGCGGGCTTTGCACAGGTACTGAATTTACTGATCCGTAAATAATAGGTTAGGAGGAAAACCTTAAATACCCTTTAAGGTTATACAACTATGGAAGAAAGAGGCAGATGGTATGTAGTCCATACATATTCGGGCTACGAAAACAAGGTAATGGCAAATATCGAGAAGATAGTAGAGAACAGGAACATGCAGGATGTCATCTTCGAAGTGAAAGTGCCTATAGAAGAACAGGTAGAAATCAAAAACGGTAAGAAGAAAGTCACCCAGAAGAAAGTATTTCCAGGATATGTGCTGGTGAAGATGCTGATGACTGATGAATCATGGTATGTTGTCCGAAATACTAGAGGGGTTACCGGGTTTGTAGGACCTGGATCTAAGCCTGTGCCTCTGACTGAAGCTGAAGTGAAAGCCTTGGGTGTTGAAAAGACTCCTATCAAGCTTGATGCAAATGTTAAGGACCATGTAAGGGTTACTTCAGGTCCATTCGAGAACTTTGTTGGCATAATACAGGAAATTAGCACTGAAAAGCATAAGGTAAAAGTTATGATTTCCATGTTTGGAAGAGAGACTCCTGTCGAGTTGGAGTTCACTCAGGTTGAAAGGTTATAAAATATCTTAATAGAAATTTAGCATCATCTGCTGAGGGGAGGTGTAATCATGGCAAAGAAGGTTTCAGCAATGATTAAATTGCAGGTTCCAGCGGGTAAAGCAACTCCGGCGCCACCAATAGGTCCGGCCTTAGGTCAGCACGGGGTGAATATCATGGGCTTCTGCAAAGAATTCAATGAAAAAACAGCTAAACAGGCAGGACTTATTATTCCTGTAGTAATCACTGTTTATCAGGACAGGTCATTCTCATTCATACTTAAGACACCGCCGGCTTCTGTACTTATAAAGAAAGCAGTCGGTATTGAGAGTGGATCAGGTGTTCCGAACAAGACAAAGGTAGGGAAGATTTCCAAAGCAAAGGTCAAGGAAATCGCAGAGCTTAAAATGCCGGATCTTAATGCAGGAAGCATTGAGACAGCGATGAGCATGGTAGCCGGTACAGCAAGAAGCATGGGTATAGTAGTTGAAGATTAATAATCAAGTGGGAGGAAAATTTCCGCTATTACCACAAGGAGGAATTTTAAATGTTCAGAGGTAAGAAGTATCAGGAAAGCGCAAAGCTGATTGAGAGAAACAGACTTTACGATCCAAAGGAAGCTTTGGAACTCGTTCAGAAGACTGCAAAGGCTAAGTTTGATGAATCTGTAGAGATTCATATAAAGCTCGGTGTTGACCCAAGACATGCTGATCAGCAGGTCAGAGGCGTTGTAGTACTGCCCCACGGCACTGGTAAGACTTTAAGAGTCTTGGTGTTCGCTAAAGGGGATAAAGCCAAGGAAGCAGAAGCTGCAGGAGCAGATTTCGTTGGTGCAGAAGAGTTGGTAACAAAGATCCAGAGTGAAAACTGGTTCGACTACGATGTTGTAGTTGCAACTCCGGACATGATGGGTGTAGTAGGAAGACTCGGTAAGGTGCTTGGACCTAAAGGCTTGATGCCAAATCCAAAATCCGGTACTGTAACATTTGATATAGAAAAAGCTATCAATGATATCAAAGCCGGTAAGGTTGAGTACAGAGTTGACAAAACTGCAATTGTACACGTTGGTTTCGGAAAAGTTTCTTTCGGTACCGAAAAGCTTGCAGATAACTTCAAGACACTTATGGAAGCAGTTGTAAAGGCTAAGCCTGCTGCTGCAAAAGGTACTTACCTTAAGAGTGTTGTAGTTACAAGCACCATGGGACCGGCTGTAAAGGTCAATCCGGCACGTGTACTTGATTAGTGCCGCAGCCTGAAAGCTGCAACAATATTGACAATGCATTCTGTTGATGATAGAATGTCCATTGTATGAAAACGAATACTTACCGTAGACAGCAGGTTGGCAATTGCCGTAAACTTCCTGCCGAGGTTTATCATAAATGATTTTATGACCTCTCTATGTCTACGGAGAGGTCTTTTAATATTAAAAGACCGGCATTTCCAGTAAATGCATCCGTAAAAGATATGCAAAGCTTCACCATGAGGAGGTGTAAAAATGTCAAAAAATCTTGGACCAAAAGAAGCGATAGTAAGCGAAGTAAAGGAAAAGCTTCAGAAATCAAATTCAGTTGTACTGGTGGACTACAAAGGCATAAACGTGGAAGATGTTACTGAGTTGAGAAGAAGGTTCAGAGAAGCCGGTGTTGATTACAAAGTATACAAGAACACTCTTTTTAAAAGAGCAACATCAGAGCTGGGAATAGAAGAGCTTCATGAATACCTTCAGGGTACAGTTGCAGTTGCTTTCGGCTACGAGGACGCAGTTGCACCTGCAAAAGCAATCAACCAGTTTGTAAAAGACAAGCCAAAGACTCCGATATCAGTGAAGGTCGGATATGTAGAAGGCAAGATGATGAACGCAGAAGGCGTAAAAGCATTGGGAGATTTACCATCAAGGGATGTCCTCATCGCTATGCTGCTTGGCGGATTACAGGGTTCAATGAGAAACCTTGCATATGCGCTTAACACAATAAAAGAACAAAAAGAAGCGGAAGCTTAATAAATAATTAGGAGGTAATTTAAAATGGCAAGTGAAAAGACAATGAAGTTTATTGAAGAAATAAAGAGCATGACAGTTCTCGAACTGGCTGAATTGGTAAAAGCAATTGAAGAGGAATTTGGAGTGACCGCAGCAGCTCCTGTAGCAGTAGCAGGACCGGCAGCAGGTGCAGCAGCAGGCGGAGCAGCAGAAGAGCAGACGGAATTCAATGTAGTTCTTGTTGAAGCTGGTGCAGAAAAGATAAAGGTTATCAAGGTTGTTAGAGAGATCACAGGTCTTGGACTCAAAGAAGCAAAAGATCTTGTTGACGGAGCTCCAAAGCCAATAAAAGAAGGCGTAAGCAAGCAGGAAGCAGACGAGATTGCTGCGAAATTTGCAGAAACAGGCGCAAAGATCGAAGTAAAATAATCAAGTCACAGATAAAAAAAGTCGCATTTTTGCGGCTTTTTTTTATTTTTTGACGTTTGTATAACAGGGCATACCAAATATAAGATAAAAATACAAAAATTAGAAGTATATGTTATAATTTAACAAAATACTCAAAAAATTACACATTATGGATTAAATTTATCAGATCCACGTTGGGAGTTGATCATCATAGCATACAAAACGATAATTACCTGTATACTTCTGGTTCTGGCCCTGGTATCAGACTTGCAGAGCTGCCGTATAAGGAACACAATAACCTATGGTTTTATGCTTGTGGGGACAGCAGCGAATATTACTGAAGAAGGCTTCTCAGGTTTGCTCTTTTCATTGCAGGGAATAATCCTGCCTGTTTTACTACTGATGATCTTTTATATTATGCGGGCAATAGGTGCAGGTGATTTAAAGCTCATAAGTGCCGTAGGAGCAGTAATGGGTGCAGGGTTTGCCGTATATGCTGCTGTCTGTTCATTCATTTTCGGAGGAATAATTGCTGCAGGAATTATACTTTTCAGGCACAACGGTATGGAACGTCTCAAGTATTTTATAACATACATAAAAAGCTGCATATTATCTATGGAACTGCTGCAATATATGGATTTTAACGATAAACAGAACTCAGGCAGATTTCATTTTTCTATTGCGATAGCATCCGGAACAGTTGCAGCCTTTGCCGCATATTGGAAGGGACTAATAATCCTATAATGCTTTGTAGGGGGGATAAAAATGCCGAAGTTAAGCCTGCTTATTGCAGATTCGGAGGAAAGCTATGCACGTGGACTTTCGGGATATATCAATGCAAACCATTCAACAGCATATCAAGCCGATTACTTTACAAGAGCTGAATCCTTCATCGATTATATGATGCAGCATCCGGAAGCTGATGTCCTGCTTATCGGCCCGGATTTCTATGATATCGCAAAAGGATATGATAACTTCAGGCTCAAGGTTATTCTTACCAAAGGCATACTGGATAAAGAGTACTCAGATTTTAAAGCCATTTACAAATACAATACAGCAGAAAAGCTTATCTCTGAGCTGGCGCATCTGTATTGCGAATCCAATCCCTCGGAGGTGATACTACCTCTACATGGGGGTGACACAAAATTCATAGGGATATATTCTCCGGCAGGAGGAGTGGGAAAGAGTACCATAGCAGCGTCCTTATCCAAACAGTGCAAGGAATCGGGCATGTGTTCCTTTTATCTGAACCTTGAATCAATCCAATCCACAGAAGCCTTTTTCAGTTTGGATGGCAAGAGGAGCCTTTCATATATCTTCTATTACCTTAAGGAAGAAAGCAGTAATCTCTCTTTTAAGATGGAAGGTGTAAAAAGCACTGAAGCTGGGAATGGAGTTGACTTTTTCAATCCTCCGGAGAGTCCCATGGAATATGAGGAAATCAACTCCGATGAGCTTAAGAAGCTTTTGGATGGAATTAAAGGCATGGGGCGCTATGCATATGTCTTCATTGATATGCCCAGTGTATTTGATAAAAAAAACCATACGATCATGAGAATATGTGATTATGTCATACTGGTTGAATTACAAGAACCGATTTCCCTGCATAAGAATAGAATATTTCATCATGAGCTGGCAAAGCTATGTGAGGCTGATAAAACAAATATCTCGGACAAGCTGATTACTGTGATGAACAAATGCAGAGACCGGCGGGCAGAGGCTGTCGATGCTCCAGTTGGAGGTGTTTCTTATGCTGTAAGGATACCCGAATACACAAGGACATTGATAAGGGAAGACGGGAGAGTTGATACAGACGATGAGGGTTTTAGAGATGCCATTGATCAGTTAATAAGAATAATATCAGGCAGATGAGGTGTTTGATATGGATGATAAGGAAAAGTATATACTTGTAGAGGGCTTAAGAAAAGAAATCAGGGAGGATCTTGACATCAGGAAGAATGTCACAGATGAGGATATGAACGGGCTGATTACCGACAAGGTTTTTGAAGAAGCCAGGCTTCGGTATATGAGTATAAAGGAAAAACAGGAGCTTATATCGCTGCTCTTCAATTCTATACGGAGACTTGATATACTACAGCCTCTTATTGATGACAGAGCTATAACAGAGATAATGGTTAACGGAGCAGAGAGTATCTTCATTGAGAAGCAAGGCAGGATACTCGCCATAGACAGCAGCTTTGAGAGCAGGCAGAAGCTTGAGGATGTCATACAATCAATAGTATCAAAAGTAAATAGGGTTGTGAATGAAGCGTCACCCATAGTAGATGCCAGGCTGGAGGATGGATCCAGGGTGAATGTTGTGCTGCCGCCTATTGCTTTGAACGGACCAATAATTACCATTAGGAAGTTCCCGGAAAAGCCTATTTCCATGAAGGACCTGAAAGAATGGGGATCAATTACCGAGGAAGCCGCCGAGGTCCTCGAAAGAATGGTAAAGGCAAAGTACAACATATTCATATGCGGAGGTACCGGATC
>JAWLHF010000148.1:0-6320 GCA_041690515.1 Clostridiaceae bacterium
TTTAAATACACGGTTTACATAATACTATTCTACGCTAGAATCGAAAACCATTTATGTAAATTATGGCGAAGGTATCAAACAGATAAGCACAATATAGTTTAAGTATCATTGCCGGATATTCGGAGCACATAAGCCAAGCTTATGTGATGCTTACTATCCATTCATCTTTTATCTCCCACAAAGCCGCCTGTACAGTATTTGACAAACAAATACTGCTGTCAAAGAGTCTATCCCAGCTTTTCCTCACTTTAGCTTTCAGATGAGGGTAATAATTCTTCATGTACACCTCAGTCTCATCATAAATGCCTTGCCTTTCCAATATATTTGCGTATTCTTGTGCGTCCTTCCTGTCTTTCGGTATATATGAAAGATTGAGTATCCTGTTCCACTTTCCCCTGTCAAACAGCAGAACATCCTCTGCACTTGCCCGTATTTCAAATATACAGCATTCTCCATAACACTCCACATCCTTCAGGTCTGTATATACCCAAATAGGATATTCAGCTTCTTTAGGCCTTGGTACTATCTTTTCAGCTGCATTGACAAACCAATTGTAGGCTTCCAGAAAAACCCTTGCAGACTCTTCGTATTTTTCCATTATGAACTCCTTTTTTACGTGGTAGACCCCCTTCTTTCTTATTGTGTCAGCCACAATCATTCTTTGAGCTGTCCATAAGGTGATTTTCCCATTTGTCCTCGTGTTATCCTTCATATGTTTCCACAACCCATTCCTTTCTGATCTCCCATAGAGTCGCCTGTGTCATGCAAGTGCCGTCATCACATACTTCAAAAATCCTGTTCCAGCTGTTTATTACTTTTTTTCTCAACAAGGGGTAGAAGTTGCCCTTATGACCCATATATAAAGCTGATTCATCCTTTATACCGTATCTCGCCAGTTCATTCTCATGCATCAGCTCGTCTTCCTTATCAAGAGGAACATACCAGTAATTCACAACATAACCCCATTTATCAAAGTCAGTGATTACTACATATTTCTTATCAACTTCCAAGCTAAGCAGGACAGTGTCCTCAACAGGCTGAAGCATTGTATCGGATGAAGCCGACAGCCAAATGGGGTACTCAGCACCTTCAGGCCTTGGTACAATCCTTTCTGCATGTCTTACATACCAGTCATATAGCTTTAAATAATAATCCGATATGCTTCCATTCTTTTGCAATATATGCTCCCTCCTGACCCGGTAAACCCCCTTTACTTTCAGTTCCTTCAACACATTGCTGTGCTGCCTTGTCCACAGCTTCATTTTCTCATTAGAATTATTATGTCCCGTAACCATACCCAGCCTCCTTTTTAGGGTTATATTATGCAAAACTGAACATTATTAAGCAGCGAGCTCCGTTTTTCACACCTGCAAAGAGTATCTGTCTGCTTTACAGGCATATAATTCCGTTCCAGAGAGATACTAATTCATGTCATTTACAATAGAACATACTGGATAATACGAAAGGAGTGCTTTTTTTGAGACTTGAGATCGGCAATTTTCATGTGAAGGATATTGTCTTTGGGGATAAGCTTTCCTTTTCAAAGGGTATCCTGACAATCAGCAAAAACGAAGCTTTGGAATTCATCAGGCAGGATGAGCATATTACAGAAGCTGAACTGTATATCGCCAAGCCCGGTGATGAAATCCGCATGTGCCCTGTAAAAGAGGTAATCGAACCCAGAGTAAGATTAAATGATAACCCTCTTTTTCCGGGATATACCGGCGAACTGGTACCGGTCGGAAATGGCAAATGCCACGCATTGAAGGATTGCTGCATAACCGTTGTAGGAAGACACTGGGGCGGTTTTCAGGATGGGCTCATCGACATGAGCGGTGAAGGTGCAAAATACACCTACTATTCCCAACTGAAGAATATAGTTTTGGTAGGGGATACTGATGAGGATTTTGAAAAGCATGAGCAGCAAAAGAAAAATAAGGCGCTCAGGATGGCAGGACACAAGCTTGCCGAGTACATTGCACAGTGCGTTAGGGATTTGGAGCCTGACGATACCGAGGTCTTTGAGTTGGAGCCGGTATTGAAACGGGAAGCCGGGACAATGAAGCTTCCTAAAGTCGTGCTTGTCCTCCAGCCTCAATCACAAATGGAGGAAGACGGATACAACGACCTTGTGTATGGCTGGGATGCAAATCACATGGTTCCGACATTCATGCACCCCAACGAAGTACTCGACGGAGGAATCATCTCCGGAAGCTTCATGCCATGCTCATCCAAATGGTCGACATATGATTTTCAAAACTTCCCCGTAATAAAAAGGCTGTATCAGGACCATGGAAAGACTCTGAATTTCCTGGGCGTAATCATGTCAAACCTGAATGTTGCTCTGGAGCAGAAAAACAGATCTGCTCTGTTTGTTGCACAGATTGCAAAATCCCTAGGTGCCGATGGCGCTATTGTAGCCGAAGAAGGCTATGGAAATCCTGACGCTGATTTTGTCGCCTGCATAGTAGCTCTTGAGGATGCAGGGGTAAAGACTGTGGGAATAACCAATGAATGCACCGGAAGAGATGGTGCATCACAGCCCTTAGTCACTCTGGATGAAAAGCTGACAGCTATAGTATCCTGCGGCAATGTATCAGATATAATCATACTGCCCCCAATGAAAACTGTGCTGGGAGAGCTTGAGGCTCTTGCAAGAGATGGATTGTCAGGAGGATGGGCAAATGATGAGATTCTTGGGCCTTCAGTAAGGGAAGACGGCTCCATAATCATGGAAAATAACTCTATGTTCTGCGGAGATCGGGTTGTCGGCTGGTCACCAAAGACTATGATAGAATTCTAGGGAGGTGTAGTTATGAAAAAAGCAATACTGTATATAAATCAGTTTTTTGGCCAAATCGGTGGGGAAGAGAAAGCTGATGTTGAGCCGATGATAAAGGATGGCCTTGTAGGTCCCGCCAATGAGCTGGAAAAGCACCTAAATGCAGAAATCACCCATACAATCATATGCGGGGACAACTATATGGGATCAAATACAGATGCAGCCGTAAGTACAATACTGGACTTCCTGACAGACAAGCAATTTGATATTTTCTTTGCGGGCCCTGCTTTCCAAGCCGGAAGATACGGCAGTGCATGCGGCAATATATGTAAAGCAGTAAAGGATAAGTTCGGTATTCCTGTTGTAACGTCCATGCATGTTGAGAATCCCGGTGTTGAGATGTTTAAAAAGGAAATGTATATAATGAAGGGCGGTAACAGCGCCGCCAAAATGAGGGAAGACATAACAAACATGTCCAGGCTGGGCAACAAGCTCTTAAATGGAGAAGCTCTTCTGGGCGCAGATAAGGAAGGCTATTATCCCAGGGGCATAAGGCATCAGGTCTGGAGAGAGGATAAAAAGACAGCAGCAGACAGGGTAGTCGAGATGCTTATAAAAAAGGTAAATGGCGAGCCATACGAAACCGAGCTTCCTATACCCAAAATGGATCGTGTTCCTATTGCACCTCCTATTAAGGATCTGAGTAAGGCTGTAATTGCTCTGGTGACCAGCGGAGGGATCGTTCCCGTCGACAATCCTGACAGGATCCAGTCTGCTTCTGCCACCAGATGGGGCAGATACAACATAGAAGGAATGGATGATCTTAAGTCAGGGGTTTATAAGACCATACATGCCGGATATGACCCTGCAGCTGCAGATGATGACCCTGACGTAGTAACTCCTATAGATGTTCTGAGGGCATACGAAAAGGAAGGAAAAATCGGCAGGCTCCACAACTATTTCTACTCAACAGTCGGCACTGGGACTACACAAGCTGAGGCAGCCCGAATGGCTAAGGAAATGATACCTTATCTTAAGGAAGACAAGGTAGACGGTATAATACTCACCTCTACCTGAGGTACCTGTACTCGTTGCGGCGCAACGATGGTTAAGGAATTTGAGAGAGCTGGCTTCACTATTGTCCAAATGGCCAATCTGATACCGGTTGCTAAGACCGTAGGGTCAAATAGGATTGTACCCACTATTTCGATACCGTATCCCCTGGGGGATCCCGGTACAGAAAAGAAGGAGCAGTGGAAACTGCGCTATCATCGGGTAGGTGTAGCCCTTGATTCACTAACAGCCGATGTAACAGAACAAACCATATTCAAGGTTGGTATATAAGCGTCAAACCGGTAAGTCTCATCTTTCACTGGCGAGACTTACCTCCAAACAAAATAGCAAGGAAGGGATTGTATGAGCAGAGAAGTATACAGAGCAAACCACAAGCCCGAACGTGCGGTGTTCTTTATATCGCTGGTTGTGACTTTCATTGTAGTGTTATGGGCTATATTGGCTAGAGATAATTTTGCATATGCTGCCAATAGCCTGCTTGGATTCTTGACTGACAGTTTCGGATGGGCTTACCTGATCTCCATGCTGGTGTTTGTTATCTTTGCAATTTATTTGGCTCTCAGCAAGTATGGAAATATAAAGCTTGGACCTGATGATTCCAAACCCGACTTCAGCACCACATCATGGTTTGCCATGCTCTTTGGAGCAGGAATGGGCATAGGGTTGGTGTTCTGGGGAGTCGCGGAGCCCATATCTCATTTTGCCGCCCCTCCCGGAATAGCTCCGGGTTCTGCTGAGGCTGCCACCTTTGCCATAAAAGCCTCATTTATACATTGGGGATTCCATCCATGGGCAAATTACAGCATAATAGGCCTTGCCCTTGCCTATTTCCAGTTCAGAAAAAACAAGCCCGGTCTTGTCAGCACAATATTTGAACCACTGATTGGAGAGAATGGGGTAAGGGGACCCATAGGAAAATTGATTGATATTTTAGCTGTCCTTGCAACTGTTGCAGGAGTGGCTACATCACTAGGAATTGGGACATTGCAGATAAACAGCGGATTGAAATATCTGTTTGCAATACAGGAAACCCAATTTGTCCAGATCACGATTATCTCGATTATCACTGTAGTGTTCATCTGGTCTGCGGTAAGCGGAATAGAAAAAGGCATAAAGCTGATCTCAGACGTGAATCTGTATCTGGCCTTCGGGATATTGATACTCTCAATACTTGTAGGTCCTATGATAAAAATGATGAACGCATTCATAAGCGGTCTGGGGCAATATGTAAACACATTTATACAGGACAGCTTACTTATTGAGCCCTTTGGTGACAATTCATGGCTTAATAGCTGGAGGATATTCTATTGGGCATGGTGGATCGCTTGGGCACCATTTGTCGGTATATTCATTGCAAGGATTTCAAGAGGAAGGACCATAAGAGAGTTTGTATTGGGAGTCATTGTGGCGCCGTCTGTCGCCTCATTTGTCTGGTTTGCCGTATTTGGCATATTGGGAATTGACCTTGCCTTCACAGGCAAAGCAGATCTGGATATGTTGAATGCAATAGCGGCTGCTCCTGAGACAGCTTTCTTCGTGGTTATGAAAAACTATGCCTTGGGAGCTGTAATATCCTTTATTGCCGTTTTCCTTCTAGGCACATTCTTCATTACTTCTGCCAATTCTGCGACCTTTGTGCTTGGAATGCTGACCTCTGAAGGGAATCTAAACCCAACTAACGGCAAAAAGGTTATATGGGGGTTGATCCAATCCCTTTTAGCCACATCACTGCTTCTGGCCGGAGGGCTGAAACCCTTGCAGACAGCTTCTGTAGCTGCAGCATTCCCTTTTATATTTGTTATGATATTTGCCTGCATTGCTCTGCTAAAAGCACTCAAGCAGGAAATTCAGACTCATTGAGCTAAGAGCCGGTTCTATAAGAACCGGTTTTGCTATACAAAAACACATGATTCAGCTCATACTATCATTAGCATAAGCTGAATCATGTGTTTTCTTTTTTCTACCTCCTTTGCAGACTTTTCCCTATAGTAAAGCGGTAAGCCTGCGGAATCAATGCTACGTATCAGCTGAAATTGCTGTTTTTACTTTACCTTTTGATCGCATCTTGTTGTATTTGTTCAAGGCGTCGTCAAGCAACATACTGGCCTTCAAGACTTCCATATCGAGCAGGTTGTTCTTCTTTTGAATAAGGTTATCCATTCTGTCTCTCAATTTCTCTATATCTTCCTTTATCCTGTCTTCATCCGGCATACCGCTTCACCTCTCAGCAACAATTTTTCAACTGCGCTTTCATCTATAGGCCTGCTGTATAAATATCCCTGAACGATACTGCATTCGTTGTCAATGAGAAAATCCAATTGCTCCTTTGTTTCCACCCCCTCTGCAGTTAATTCCAGACTCAGGCTGTTAGCCAAGGATATGATTGCCTTTACTATTTTGTTCTTGTTTTCATTTCTGTTTATTTCGTTTATAAAGGATCTGTCTATTTTAAGCTTGTTTATCT
>JAWLHF010000149.1:0-6217 GCA_041690515.1 Clostridiaceae bacterium
TCCGCCAATACCACAGCTTCGGGTAATTCAACCATATTGCCCGCCTCCTTTATATCCGAATTATACCATTATATATATGACAAGAGTATGTCATATATATAAAATAACCTACTCAACGGTTTAATGAGAGATTCCTATTTGACCACCGGGGTTTTGTTGTACTCAGAAAAATCGGACGCTCAATGCGCGCCTCTACAAATTATATGGGGAGGTATCAAGTACCTCCCCATATCTATTAGTAATTAATCACCCTGCTTTTCATCTGTGTCAATATTATAGCTTGTTCAATTTACCCATCAATCTCTTAATAACTACCGATGCCTGCGCTTTTGTGGTATTGCCCATAGGATTGTATGTGCCGTCAGGGTTGCCTGTAATAATACCTGTTGCATTAGCCAAAACCACATTTCTTATTGCCCAGGTAGAAATAACACTTTCATCAGTAAACCTCACATTAGCAGTTGTGACTATTCCATCAAGTTTATTTCCTGATGAATATTCATAGGCTCTCATCACCATTGACGCCATTTGCTCTCTTGTTATCAATTCATCCGGTGCAAACTCCGTAATGCTGACACCGCCTATAATACCTGTAGCGAAAGCTTTGTAAACATCTTCTTTATACCATACATCGGTAGGTATATCTTCAAACACTTTACCTGTGTTGATACCTTTGATATTCAATGCCTTGACAATCATTGATGCAAATTCTGCTCTTGTTATGCTGCTGTCAGGTGCAAAGCTGTTCTTATTCTCGCTTCTTACAATATGCTTTGCAATCAGGTACTCAATATCAGCCTTCGCCCAATGTCCGCTGATATCTGTAAAGGTCTTTTTGTATTCCATCGCAGCAAACTTTGAGAAATGGTCTACTGTGAAAGCTATAGTACCGTCAGCATTTGCCCGTCCACCGACATATTCCCATTTGTTGTCCTTTTCGTTGTAATAGTATCCTCCTACCTTGCTAAAGTCAGTTACCTTGGAAGTGTCAAACTTTACCGAAATTGTAACAGGCTTTTTAAAATCAGTTATCTTCTCACCGTTTACCCATAGGTTAAAGTCAAACACAAAAGTCAGTTCATCAGCTGCCTCATCTTTATCCTTTATTATCTCCTTTAAACTATCTGAAGTGAGCTTTGTTACTTCAAGTTCGATCTCTGCATTCAGGCTCTTTCCCCTGGCAAAGGTATCCGGTTGGAAAGCAAAGCTGGTATCATTGGCATGAACAACAATGGACTTTTGTGATGCTGCCGCCTCTGAGTATACACTCAAAGGTATACTTACTCTCAGCTTATCCTGTTCTGTTTTTGTCTTTACATCAATAACAACCTGCTCTTTATCCTTTGACTTTAATGTGCTGTCAACTTTGGCTTTGTATACCCTGACATCTATCAAATTCTTACCTGAAGCCTGCTTTGTTATTACTGCCAAACCCGCCTTTGTCTGCTCGTAAGACATATTATCAGCGACTGAACTGCTGCCTCCGCCACCGCTACCACTACCACCGCCGCCTTTTCCGCCTTTTCCTCCCTTGCCGCTGTTGCCAGAGCTTGATGATTGAACAGGGCCAATAGCACTGCTAGTCACAGTTGATCCTATAGATGGTTCATTGGTAGTCCTAGGTGTTACCTCAAACTTAATATACTTGCCCAGGTCACTGTCGGTGAGTTTATATGTCTTTGAAGTTGCTCCGCTTATTGCTGTATATGTTCCTCCAGCGGTATTGCTCCTCAGCCATCTGAAGGTTGAGCCTGATTCCACATCATATTCATCATCAGAATACACATATCTCCCTGTTAATGTGCTGCCTACCTTTGCTGAGCCTGAGATTGAGACACTTGTTGCCCTGGGACTGGTTTCTCCTATTACTATAAAAGCATACTCACCAAGTTCATAGTGTTCGCGTCCGCGCTCATCCTCGGCACGCACCATAAGGTAATGAGTACCTTCATTTAAAAAGCCTCCTGAGTAAGATTCATCTCCTTCATCATAGAATATCCAATTTCCATTGTCATAAAAATATACTCCTATACACTCTTCTGCCTCAATACCAATATTATAGTACCCTCCACCTTGAGGAACATTGAACTTGTAATAGTCTCTATCATCCTCACTGTTTATATTTCCTTTTATAACTACACCGGTGCTTATCTGTTTTGCTGTTTCCTTGCTGTCCCCTGCGGTATCGCCAATGTTTATAAGCTCAATGTTTATGTTGCTTTTATCGTTGCTTGCATTTACTGTTGTAGCAGAAGTTCTGCTCAGTTTTGTCCCAGTGGAGGAATAGTATCCTTCTCTGGCATATATCATGAGCTCATCATAATAATCATTGATATAATAACTCACGATGTATCCACCAGATGCCGGAACACCTATGGCATACTCCATGTTGTTTTCATCTTCCCTAATCCTTTTACTATATATATATTCATTGCCCTGCTGGTCTTCTGCTATAACCATGATTTCTGTATTATGCAGAAATGTGTTGCCTCCAGGAAGCGATACAAGCCCCGATATTACCGATGCTTTCTCGGCGGTTACCTTGTATTCAAAAGAGTTGAATGGTTCGTCACTTCCGCAAGCTTCATAATAGTAAATCCCTGGTGCTAAACTATATGTAGAACTCCAGAGTAATACACCCTCATTGGATGAATAGTAGTTCCTTATTCTGCTTACTAGACCACCCGAAGAATTATACAAGTAACCTTCGCTCATACTTCCATAACTTCCGGTATACTCTTCAGCCCTTATCAAGTAATTACCTTCCTCAGTCACAGATAATTTATACAAATCATAATCCCCATCATAGTTCATGGTTCCATTTATCGCTACTCCCAACTGCAGTGGAGCTGCCTCTTCAAAGGTATTCCTCACTTCATCTTCCAAGGTGGAGGTTGGAATAAGCGTCATATCTATATTATCAGCTTCTCCGATAAGCAATGTTGCATCATCACCTAAGTGAACAGTACCCAGATCACTGTAATATCCTGAATATGCATAATCAAAGGAGTAGTCTGTTGCAGAGTCCGGATCGTATTCTTCAACATAATATCCTACAATTTGATCATAACCTTCATATGCTAATATCTCATAATCAACAGAATTCTCCCCAGAGAGAATTTCCACCCATTCATACTCAGCATACTCATAATCAAATTTATCTTCATCTACATCTATTTCGCCAGCATAAAGACAAATATCTATGTATATGTCCCCCTCTGCACTAACACCATCAGGTAACGATATTGAACCGGATATGCTTTTAGACCTCCTGACAGTTATCCCATAGTCTCCCGATTCATACCCTCCAACTATTACATAGTATCTACCCTGATTTAAGAATAACCGTCTTTCTCCATGCTCATCAAACTGTATTCTGAAATTTGCTTCTTGGCCACTGTTATCATCCATAGCTATAGTATCATCATTATCATCGATAAGCACACCGTAAGTATCTGTTTCTCCTGTACTTTCTATTAAATAATAACCATCGTAATGCACATAAAATTCATAGTAGTCCTCATCTGTTGGAGTCCCAATTGATCCCACAACTTCAGCATCCAAATCCAATTCCACTGCCTCATTAAAGTCTTCATTTTCATCCCATGAAATCATGTGGAAATCAGATTCCAGATATTCATCATTTGCCTCAACATACAATATGTAGTCTCTATCCATCTCTATCTCGACAAGTTCAGTTCCTACTCCATCCACTACATCGATCACTTTAACTTGGTGTGGCTCTACAACCCATCCCAATCCATCCTGGTAATCGAATTCTCCCATTATAAGTTCAAATTCACCATATACCGCTTCTGCAACAGTATCTTTATAATCAGTGATACACAAGGTGAATCTCCTCATTCCGGGACCCTCAAGACTCGACTCCAGTTCAAAGCGGTGAAAACTAGGTGAACCATTAATCTCCATGTTTCCATTAAGCACATATGTATCAATATCCTCATCACCATGATAATCCTCATCATTAATCCGGAAGTCAAGTGAACTTGACTGTAATTCCACCAGAATTGCAGTACAATCCAGGTTAGGACTCTCAGCAGACAGCAATGCTGCCATACCTGCCACAAAAGGTGCAGCCATCGAAGTTCCGGAGGACAAAGTATATCCATCCTGCTTTGCGTCTCCCATGTCTGTCCACCTTCTGTTACCGGAGTTATCAAGTTCTTCGGGAATAGCACTTAATATATCTACTCCAGGAGCAAGAAGATCAAGTTCAGTACCTATGCTTGAAAAATCAGAAATTATGAACTCTTCATTTTCTCCGTCCCAATCTACAGCTCCTACGGCTATTACACCATCATATGCAGCAGGATACAGAACCGCTCTTCCTCGTTCATTACCTGCGGCAGCAACTACCGTAACCCCTCTATCCAACGCATACCTGATTGCTTCCTCCTCTGCTCTGCTGGGGTCTTTGAAGCCCAAACTCAGATTGATAATATCCGCTCCATTATTAACAGCGAAGAGAATCCCATTTATTACAAGTGAAGTATTTCCATCGCCGTGATTATCCAGTACCTTAACCGGCATAATCTTCGCTCCACCGGCCACCCCTTCAATGCCTTTTCCGTCATGAGCTGCTGCAGCAATACCTGCTACATGTGTCCCATGGCCGCTATCATCATCAGCATCATTGTCATGGTTTACGAAGTCATAACCATCAACAATATTGCCTTCAAACTCTTCGTGGTCAATATCAACACCTGTATCGATAATAGCAATTGTAACTTCAGATCTTTCTCCTTCAGTCACATCCGCCCACATATCGTCTACATTAATAGCCTCAAGACCCCACTGCCAGCCTTTTATATAATACGGCTCGCCGATGTCGGGCAATGCATAAGGCTGCACACTGCTATCAAGGGAAGAATCATAACCATAGACCGACTCAATTATTGAAATGCCATCTTCCTCTCTTAGACCTAAAGCTCTTCTTACATAAACCGGCTCCACATACTCTACATTAGGATCATCTTTAAAATTGTCTATTGCACTGTCAACATCCATATCCTTTGGCAGTTCAAGGTGTGTTAACCCAAGTCTATTGACAGATTTAACTGAAACGGCGGATACTTTTGCATTAAGAGCACTTTTCATCACTTCTGTAGTGCCAGCCTTATACTTGACTATCATTTGGCCGGGTACAATATTCGCTTTCTCATCATCCCAAAATCCAAATGCCTCTCGCGGGACTTGTTTTCCTTCAACTGACTTTTCTTCTGTCGGGCTGCTGCTCCTTCGAGCAGCTGGTCTTTCAAACTCTTCTGCTCCCTGATCTTCGATAAGTCTTTCTCTAATCGACTTACTAAATTCAGCTTTGTCATTCGCCTCTGCTAAACCGGATTCTTCATAGATGCCTGCAAATACTGCAGACATCTGGGTAATTACCATTATCAGTGCAAGTACTATAGCAGCTACCCTATTCAGTTGTTTTTCCACACTTAAGACCTCCTTTAGATATGTCGCTTCTTTAGATAATATATCATTTTTTGTAAATTTATAGGTATACAGAAATATATTACAATACTTGAATAAATATGTAATCTGTATATTTATAAACAGTATGATATATTATATGAATTGTATAATTAGGAACAGGAGTGCGAGAGTACGCTTATAAATAATAAAAGGACGCACTTCACAATGCGCGCCCCTACAAAAAATCATATGGGGAGGTATCAAGTACCTCCCCATATCTATTAGTTATTAATCACCTTATCAATCATTTTTTGAGATCAGCCCCTTTCATATATACTAACCGGTCGAGTTAATTATCCCATAAGACCGTTTACATTAACAGGGAAAAAACAATTATAATCATTCTTTCCTGCAGGATTGGCAGTCTATCTCTTGGCAGTACGAAGTATTTTCCTGATACTGTCCTCAGACAGGCAGAACAATTCTGCCAGCTCTGCTGTTCTCAAGCCATTATTATAAGCTTCGCAGATCTCATGGTTCCTGCTCTGTATAGCAGTCCTGGTACCGTTTTTCTCACCCCATCCGGCTCTTTTTTCCTCTTTTTTCGGGATATAGACCAAATTACCTTGAACATATTCCTGCAATTGCTCAAGTAATTTAGATGGGAAAATCACCTTCCCATTTTTGTAATCCACTAATGAAAACCTCCTTGGCTTTGATATTGTTTGCCTTCTCACAAAGAGCTATTTTCATTAATTTCACCCCCTTGGTCAGATTG
>JAWLHF010000150.1:0-6175 GCA_041690515.1 Clostridiaceae bacterium
CTTTCAACAGCAGCAGCTAATGCATCGAAATTTCCGGCAGGCGCTAGAAGTTCAATTTTATTCATTGTGTACACTCCTATATGCTTTGCAGAGACATTGGCTAAATGACGAACTATGCAAAGCATCTAATTGGCTGTTATGAACCCAAGACCTTGATATAGTGGCTTCAAGGAATTCATACAGGTGAATAATTATTGATTTATATATTATTTACCCTATTATTTCTATTTTTATCTATCCTTTTTACTTTGGATTCGTCTAATTCTTTTTTTGCCTTAAGCAGTTCTATCTGGCTCTCAAAAAGCTTCCCCTGGATCTCATCTATGGTGTCCTTTGAAACATCAAGCTCACATCTAAGATCCCGCAGCTCTTCCTGAGCTTTTGCCCACTCTCTGCTTATTTTGCCTAATTCAATCTGTGATTTTGTGTATTCACTCTGCATCTTTGTGTACTGCTCTTTAATTGCCTCCAATTCCTGTCTCAGCTCGTTAAGCTCTTCAAAAGGCCGCTGCATTTCACCCTGTATATTCTCAAGCTTCTCCGAGGCCTCTGCATGCTCCTCCTGTTCCTTGTACAGCACATCGGCAAGATTCAGGGCAGACAGCACAGCAACCATAGTGGAATTATACCGAAAATTGCTCCTGGAGATTTCCCTCATGATTGCATCTACTTTCTCTGCAAGTCCCTTAACATATTCCTCAGGCTTTTCCGTAACCATTACATATTCTGTATCAAATATGTTGACCCCTATCTTCTTTTTCTCGGACATATATTCCAACTCCTTTGAGATTGAATGTTTATTCTGTATGTATCATTATAGTATTCTTCAAAAAATCAAAATTTTCCTTCAATAATTTAGTATTTAGACAAATTTAATGCATCATAAGCACAGAACAAACCAAAGGACAGCATCAGTACAAACAGCTGTCCTATTCACCCCATATTGATTCGGATACATCTACATGCTTTATTCTTGAAGCAGGATAAAAGCTGATTATTATGCCGACAGCTGCTGAAGCAGCTATGGTGATGAAAATCGACAATAGAGTAAAGCGAGTGCCTATGTTTATGTAGCCACCTATAAATGCTCCTGCCGCCGTTCCTGATACCAGTCCCAGCATACCCATAATCAGGCAGGCTGCCACACTTCTATATATTACATCATACTGCAGCTCTTTTGTTCCAGAGCCGTAGAACACGTATAACCCTATCTCCTTTTTCCGTTCCCTAATAGTGAGAAGCATCATGTTCAGCAGCCCTATACCCCCTGATATCAAGCCGACTATCGCAACTATCACTCCAAACACCAGGTATTTATCAGTAAACTCCTTAACTTGAGGCAGCTGATTGTATTCTTTTATATTATAGGCATCTATAGTCCCATGTTCCCTTTCAAGCAGGTGGCTAAGCCTTACAACTGCCTCTTCCTCATGAAGACTGCTGTCCACCATCGCTACAACCTTTTCCAGCTTTGCATCCAGGGAAGCGTCTTCGGGGACGCTGTTGGGAATAAAACACACTCCGGCTATCTCATCCTCAAACAATGTCTCGATGTTCTTATTAAAATTCTTTACTATCCCTTTAACAGTAAATTCAACTTCCTTGCCCCCTGTCTGCAGATTCAGTTTCTGCCCAATTATATCCTTTGTTCCGAATAGCTCTATTGCAGTGAAATCGTCAATAACAGCAACCTTTCCATATTTCCGAACATCCTCCCCATTGATAAAGCTGCCTTTCAGCAATTGAAGGTTGGCATAACGAAGATACTCCTCATCGACTGCCAATGTATGGGCAGTTCCTGCCGCCTTGTAGGATTTGAGCCTTGCATCCAGCTTGAGAACAGCCATGCTGTCTATGACTTCAGGCATTTTATCAACCAGCTGCCGGGTATCCTCCATTACAAGATCCCCCTCCGATGCAAAATCCCCGAGGCTTATATCATATACCCTGACATTATTATTCCAGTAGCTGTTGTTCATTACCAACCTTCCGCCCTCGTGTATTCCCACTATTGTCAGCAGCACCGCCATGCCAATGATTATTCCTGCTCCGGATATAAGGCTGCGCACTATACCCTTTGAAGCTCTTTTCTTCATTTCAAGCCTCCCTTCTCACAAGAGAAAGAACATGTGTATGCTTATCTGCCGCTGCCCTTCCGGCTTCAAATGAAATCATCCTGCAGCGGCCCATAGTCTCAAAGGCTGCTCTTTCGCCAAACACTACCAGTGTCATTCCGTCTCTGTTCAATCCATGCAGATGTTCCATCAGCAGCTTTTCCTCACTGCGGTCCAAATGTGCCGCCGGATCATCTGCAATTATCATAAGAGGACTGTTGACAACCGATCTGGCAAGTGAAACCAATTGCTTTTCAAAGTCAGAAAGCTCACCGGCCTTTACAGAAGCGGCGCCTTCTATACCAAAGCGCTTCATTGAATTCTGAAGTCTTTTACATTTCTCTTCCTTTGGTAAATCCAGACCAAACAATGGAACTTCAATATTCTCTGCAGCAGTAAGCCTGCCGATCAGATTGAAGTTTCTGAATAAAAATCCTATCTTATTCTTCCGTATGCCGTCCAGCATATCCGGCTTTGCCAAAGCTATGTCTTCATAATCAAAGAAGTACTTTCCTTTATCCGGTTTTTCCAGACATCCGAGAAGATTGAAGAAAGCCTTTTTCTCGTTTCCCTTCAAACCTTCTATAATTACGAACTCTCCCTGCATTATCCTTATATCAAGGTCAACAACCGCCTCCTTGATATTACTTCCAAGCTTATAGGATTTGCACATATTCTCTGTTCTTATAAGTACTCTGGCTTCATCAAGAATCATTTGGATTCATACCTCCAACCCCAGATCTTCATAGAGTTCTTCTCCTGCATTTCCTCAGGAGGATTCACCACATATTTGTCTCCCTGTATGACCCCTTCAGTGATCTCAACCTCAAAGCTTGTTTCTATGCCGGTACTTACAACCCTCTTTCTGGCTATGTCATTCTCAACAAAGTAGATGTATTTTGTACCGTCAGTATCCTTTATAATCGATTCAAAGTCGACTACTACCGCTTCTTCCTTCATGCTGAGCTCTATCTTGACTTCCACTCCGTATCCTATTTTTATCCTTTCATCAGGGTTGTCTATGCTTATCTTCACTTCAATTCTTGAACCGCTTCCACCCTCCGAGGATACAGTTGCCACTTCATCTACACTGAGAACGGTGCCTTTGTATTCCACCTCGTCCATACCCTTTACCTTGAGCTTTGCTTTCATGCCTTCTTCTATATATAGTGCGTCCTGCTGTTTCAGAAGGATACTAACCATATACCTTGACATGTCATATATAAGCACCTGCGAGCTGTCCTCATTAGGATATTGGTCTGCCTCAACCTCCAGCTTGACGACCTTCCCGTCTATATTTGATCTGGTGTCCGCATCCACCTTTGATTTCAGATTGTTGATGCTTTCCTTTATTAGATCAATATTGCTGGTAAGCTTAAAAATCCTCTCATCCCTGTCCAAATCATAATCAGCAAGGTTCTGTGAAGCCCGTTCCAATTCCATGGTTCTTAAGGCCAACTCATTTTCTTTTTTTCTCACGTTTTTCTCGGACTCATCATATCTGCTCCTGGATATGGCTCCCTGCTCAAAAAGCAGCTTATCCGCACTAAGAGTGTTCCTTGCGGTTTTCAGTTCTCCCTTAGCATCTGCAAATTCTGTCTCTGCCTGCTTATATGAGTATTCCACATCTTCCTTGTCAACGGTCTCATTTCTCAACACTCTTGACAGTTCTTTCTCAGCCAGCCTCAGATTTATCTCCTCTACACTCAGTCTGTATTGATTGTCAGAGCTGTCCAGTTTCAGTATCAAATCCCCTTTTTTCACTTCCTGGCCTTCCTCTGCAATCACTTCCAGTACTTTTTGTGTAGTATTCAACTCTATTACCTGTTTCCTGTTAGGTTCCACGACCCCATCAACGGTTACCGTCTGAACCAGTTTTTTCTTCTTTGCGGTACCTATAGAAATCTTCCTGTGCTTTGCCGGCGCAGATGCAACAATAGTCACAACACTTATAACTGATATCACAAGAACTATACCGAGCAGCAAGCCCAGCTTGTGCTTCACCTTCATCATATTTCCCCTCCCTTCGAATATAGCCAGCACCTTACCATATGCCCTTCTTCCATCTCCAGCAGCTCAGGCATTTCCTTGCTGCACACTTCCATTGCTTTACTGCAGCGATTGCTGAATCTGCAGCCCTCCGGATACTGGGATGGATGCGGAACATATCCGGGGATTGTATTTAATATATCAACCTTCTTATCAATACTCGGTATGCATTCCATCAGACCTAGAGTATAAGGATGCATCGGACTCCTGAACAAGTCATCCACCGAAGCCTCCTCCATTATCTTGCCGCAGTACATCACTATCACTCTATCGGCATTCTCTGCCACTATTCCCAGGTCATGAGTTATAAGCAGCATTGACATATTCAGCTTATCCTTCATGGACCTTAAAAGCCTCATTATCTCGGCTTGAATAGTGACATCCAGGGCAGTGGTAGGCTCATCGGCTATAAGTATATCAGGATTGCATGCTATAGCCATTGCTATCATTATTCTCTGACGCATACCTCCGCTGAATTTTGAAGGAAGCTCATTATATCTCAGCCTTGCTTCCGGAATACTCACAAAGTTCATAAGCTCTACAGCCCGCTCCTTTGATTCCTTCCTGGAAACTGACTTGTGAATGGCAAGAGCCTCCCTTATCTGCTCTCCTACAGATATCACAGGATTCAGGGAGTTCATGGGCTCCTGGTATACCATGGATATCCTGTTGCCCCTGACCATTGCCATTTGTTTCTCTGTCAGCTTCAAAAGATTCTTACCGCTGAATGTTATTTCTCCGTTGACAATTCTGCCGGGGGGCTTTACAAGGCGCATTACCGATAGTGTCGTTACGCTTTTCCCGCTTCCTGACTCACCGACGATAGCGAGAGTCTCATTCCTGTCAAGTCCGAAGCTCACCCCATCGACAGCTTTGATTTCCTGTTTTCCTATCTTAAAGTAAGTCTTAAGGTCCTTCACTTCAAGCAGTCTGCTCATCATCTTATACCCCCGCATACTATATCATATACCGTATCCACCAGCATCTGACCCGGGCCTTTCAACTTCCTGATATCTATATTATCAATGTTATCATTGGGTGTCCTGATATCATCGTCTATACCTTCACTATCTATGATTATTGAGTTGATATCAGACTTGAGAGTATCCTGGGTTATTGGCGATCCGATCTTTCCGTATACTATCTTCACATCATTCCTTCTGGCATGCTTTTTCAGAGCTTTGATATAATTCTGAGCAAGAAATTCCTTCGGCAGTGTATTGGTGGTATCCACAATCAGGTTTTTGGATTCATTGAACCCGAAGTTCTTCAAATCGATGTAAAAAGCCTTTCTGTACCCTGAAGCAAAGTGCTTGTGCAAAAAGTTCTTTGACCCCCTATCTATTGACTGGGTGCTGTCCCAGAAGGCAAGTATGACTGTCCTTTCCGGCCTTTCCTTAATGCTGCCCAGGACACGGGCAATTTCCAGCCCTATTGCAGTCCCCCCGGCCTCCATTGAGGAAGGATATCTAGTATTTTCATCATCGCCGACAGAGTCAAAGCTGCTTCCGACTATGACAAACTCATCCTTAAGGCTCTCATCAGAACCCGGTATGATCCCCACAACATTTGAGCTTATTGGGTTCTTCACAGACTCACACTCAATATTCAGACTTATTTTTGAATTGGATTTTCTTATTAGCTCCTCACCCTTATCAGATGATACAGAAATATTGATGGACTTGATGCCGTTGGTCACACTCCTGTCAATGGTGCTTTTTTTGATTATATCCTGGCTTTCCCAGTCAGAAACGTACAAAAGTGCCACAGGCTCTACCCTGCTGTTGACATAGCCTATGAACATACTGGCTGCCAAGCCGTCAAGTCCTCTTATATCTATAATCAGTGCCTTACCCCTCAGATGGTCTACATTTCTGTTTCCAAAGGGAAATACGCCTACATCCCTTGTGGTCACATATCTAAGGTCATATGTTCCATTAATGTTGTAAGGAGATACTATATAATAATCCTTACGGAATTCAAGATCTATTGTCCCTGTCGCCTCACCGGTC
>JAWLHF010000151.1:0-5933 GCA_041690515.1 Clostridiaceae bacterium
TCTCGACTGATGATTCTCCTTGTTGATATTCGTACAGGGTTCTGCACAACACTCATAACTCACCACTTCTTTCTTTTATATTGCTAAAGGAATACTTTCCTCCATTATATTCGAAAGCCCGCACAATTGTTCTATCCATGCCTGTGGCATTTACAGTTATGACAGCATAGTATGTAAGGAAGAAATTTCTCTCCGCTGCTACGAAAGGGGTGCGCTAAATGCCTGATTTGATTATATTCAACTGCATAGCAGTAAACAGCATTAACACAAGTGCTGCCGTAATGATAGGCGATAACGCAGCCGCCGGCTGGGATGCAAACAATAAAAGCTCCAGCTCAATAAATACCATTACAGGAGCAGGCAATCTGTTTACAGCCAACATGACCTTGATAACGGATAATGATGTGATAGATACTCCAATTCTCGATAATGACATAGAAACAGGACCGGCAGTTCAGGCATAGGATGTGATCTTCAATGTCTCAGAATAACACAGTTACTTTCAACAGCATACTTGTGAACACAGTGAATACCAATGCAGGTATTTTTGTCGGCACTAACGCCCAAAGCAATTGGAATTCCAACAGCAACAGCAAGTCAGGCTTTGGTTCTGTTTCAGGAACCAGAAATGCAGTGAGTCATGGAGTGCATATATTTATGGACAATGATTTTATTGATACTCCTATAATAACCAGTAACTACAATGGTCTCAAGCATCCCGCCGACAAGCCGCTAAAAGACAATATCACAATATACGGCTGCTGCCGCGGCAAAAAGAAACAGCTTTAGCCGATAGTATAGGCACTGATATATGAGGCATCACATAAAATAATATATATCATATGAAGTTTATTTTATGATTTCGGAGGGAATGGAATGTCAGCTGTTGAACAAAAGGGCGGCATAGCTTTCAAGGATATCCGCATCAACTCAATTTCTTCGGTTTCCGGAGTTTTTTCCGGCTGCAACAGGCAGAACTTCTGGTATTCCGATGACTACACACAATCCGGATTCGGAACTCTTATGGGAGAAGACAATACCCTTGTACAGCCAAGCAGCATTGTAACTGATCCGGATAGCAGCAAGGAAGTGCTGGAGTATTTTGAGAGGCTTATGGCGGTAAAAATCGGAAAGCGGGGTATATGAATGCTCAGGATAGAATTTGGAGATCTGATAATCGAACAGCTTTCAGAATCATCAGGAGTATTCACCGGAGATAATATTCAGGTAAAATGGCGCTCCTGCGAAAAATCCGATTCAGGCTTCGGTACCATAAGCGGTGACTGCAATAACTCCTCCAATATTCAAGGTGCGGTAATCAGACCTTCTAGTGAAGAGAAGTGAGCCGTTTTATAGCTGCTCCACGTAGTTTTTGCCAAGTGCCCTCGCTGTAAGGAGTTTTAGTCAATGGGAAAGCATGATGATAATGGTTGTGACAACCTTCTTTTAAGAGAGATATATAAAAAGCTCCTGTCTGTTGAAAAAGAAGTGGAAAAGCTGAAGAGCAAGCCCGAATACCATATCAATATTGAAAAAATGGATGTGCAGCAGCTGGAAAACCTGATATTTCATCTGGATGCCCTTGATATAAAAGAGCTAAGCGGTACTTTAAATATCGGCAATAATTTTGATTCTAATAAAGCAGCCTGCAAACCAATGAGCAAGAGCGGCAAAGAGGCCAAAACCAAAAAGAACCGCAGAGAAAAGGAGGAGTTATAATGGATACTCTGTCACCATTGTTTTTTATAGGCACTATCCGCATAGGTTCTGTAAGCGGCGCATCCTGTGTGAATTTGGGCAACAACCTCCCAACAGGCTTTCAAAGCTTTTCAAAGCAGAACCAGGGATTTGGTTCAATAACTGGAGATAATAACGATATTTCCGAGCTTTGTTCAGTTCTGAAGGATACCAATATGATAGATATGCTGAACCAATCTGAGCCTGATGAAATACCAGACTGGGTCAGAAGGCTTGCAGCAGACAAATTCTTCGGGAGTGAAAGGAAGTATTCAAAGCATTCGGACAAAAAATAGGATAATTAATGGGAAGTGATTGTTTTGAACGGTACAGGCCAATATTTCGATCCAACACAGATAAACGCGAAGATCAGGGATATGCTGCTTAAAGGAGATACTGCAGAGCTTCCCGGTTTGATCCAGGAGATACTGATGCAGTCAATTGCAAATCCTTTGAGTCAGACCATTCTGACTCCTCTTGCACAGTCTCTTGCAGCTCCTCTGTCACAATACTTCAATAATCAAACGGCTAATACCCAAAAGAATGAGGTTGTTGTACAGGATGAGCCTTCAGTCGGAGGGTCAAACAGGCTAAATCCACAGCTCTTTGAAATACATGATTTTATAATAATCAGAACAATAGTTCCTGAAGATGTTGATGAAAAGACCCTCAAGGTGTTAACCACGTCTACACATGTGACTATTAAAGGTGACCCTTCCGGAAATGACCATATAATACCCCTTCCTCAGGGCGCAAAAAAAGAAGGCACAACTGCCGCCTTTAAGAATAGAGTACTGGAGATACGGATTCCGAAAGAAAATGAAGTATCCCTGCCCGAAGAGATCAATCTGGATTACTTATAGCTTGGATATCTGGAATTCCACATGCAGATACGCCAAATAAAACCCATAGTAATATGAGTTTTATTTGGCATAAACCCTTATCACACCACAAGCCAACCTTCTGCCGGCATTACCCGCAGGCTGCGATCTGTAGTCATCGGGACTTTCATGGATTATTACTGTTTTTCCTATCGCTTCGGATATCTCGAATCCATCAGTGAAAAAACACATTCTCGCCATACCCTTATTGGAAAACAACACAGGGAAATCTCCCGCATGGTTTCCGTGGGGCTGATTGGTGGGATTCCAATGTCCCCCTGCCTCTTTAAAGGGTTCCTTTGGATCGCCGATTTCACAGCTTTCACCCTCATGAATATGAAAGCCATGAGGTCCTATCGGCTGTATCCCGTTTGCAGCAGGCTTATAATTGGGAAGCCCTTCAACGTTCACGCATACCCAGATTCCACCTGGTACGCTCTGAAATATGACCAGCCCCTTCAACCTTGGAGCAAGAGGCCCTCCTTTTATATCAGCAAAAGCTGCCCTCACCTTGTCCTGCCTGTAATATCCGTAGTACATTTTTCATGCCCCCTTAACAATATATATCATATTATTCATCAGAGGCTAAAAATGTGCTGTAGAACGATTCTTCTTGATTTATACCAGCTTACGTATTACAATGTTCTAAGTGGTTTTTTGCATATTATAAAATGTGGGGTGAAATGGTTGAAACATGCATCAAAATATGTACAATACATTGGATTCATTGCAGTTGGTATCATAGCAAATACAATTGGACCTCTCCTTCCCGCCATACGTTCTGACATAAATATAAATTACAGCCAGGGAGGCCTTCTCCTTTCAGGACAATTTGTTGGCATGCTTATTACTTCTCTTATAGGCGGTTATATGATGGACAGAACCGGAAAGAGACCTTTCATGCTAGGCGGAAGTGCCATGATTATAGCTGGCCTTATTGGGTGTATGATTGCCAGAAGCTACATGTTCTTATATATTCTTAATCTTGTAACTGGCTTTGGTTATGGAATATACGAAGTAGGGATAAATGCCCTTTGCGCGGATTCATCCGAACAAAATAAAGGCAGTAATATGAATTTTGTGCATTTTTTCTATGGATTGGGCGCCATACTAGCACCATTGATAGCTATGTTTTGCACCGAGTATCTTGGCAATTGGAGATATTGCTTCGGTTTGGCGCTTATTCCTCCCGTTATAGTCAGCATACTGCTCCTTAGATATAGAATTGAAGAACAGTGCAGCTTGCAAAGCAAATCCGGAGGAGTTTCAGATGAAGGCCCAAGTCCCATAAACAGTCCTTTTCTATGGATAACCGGTCTTGCGATGTTCTTCTATGTAGGTGTTGAAGTATCTACCGGAGGTTGGATAACAGTCTTCTGGAGCACTCATCTTCCTGAAAGCTCCATACCAGCATCCTTTACTGCTACCCTGTTCTGGCTGTCTCTTACTTTGGGCAGGCTTTTTTCAGGAAGAATCGCCGATCGAATAGGCCTTACCCGATATCTGCTTGCAGCAAGCTGTGGAATGCTGATGCTTACTGCAATATGGACCATTATCCCGCAGGGGGGCTGGACTCTTCTGATCGTCTCTTTACTTGGCCTCTTATGCTCAGGTATGTTCCCAACAGCTATGGCTGTTGTAACAGCTCATTTTCAGGGAAAATCAGGTATGACTGCCGCATTTATCCTGGTTTTTTCAGGCTTAAGCGGTTTTATCATTCCTGCAGTAATAGGAAGACTGGCTGATATGTTCGGCATCGCTGTGCTCTCCCCTGCTACTCTGTTACTGTCAGCTTTACTTGTAATATTCATATACACAATGAAAAGAGGCTCCATGGAGTCTTAGAATGTAACTTCTTTTCGTCATTCAGCAAAAGCCTCATCCCGAGGCTTTTTTTTATTTATATCATGTTCATATAATAGTGTTACTGGAAAAGTGAGATACTGTAATGTAGCAGTTCATAAATAGACATACTGATCAGCGGAACATCACATGATTTTCGTGCAGTCGCCCCTGCAACTGACGGTGCAGGCTTCGATGCTGCATTACTGGGAACACTATGGACATATGACGGATGGATAGGCATAACACTGGCGGGATTGCCTGTTTTCTACTATCTTAAAAGAAGCGGGCATAATATGATAATGTGGATTTCTACATATTTTTTATAATAGAACGAAAAATAAGGCGAGATGTGTTTTTCGTTAAGAGCTTCATATCTGCTGCCTTTACTTATATTTCCTCTATAAAACGCAGCCGGAGCTTCTGACCGGATAACAAGTCATTAAACATAATCCTTGGGAGGTAGCTGCAATGGATAAAAATGAGCATTTTCATCTTGCTGAAATAGAGAGGGATGAAAAGACGGAGCAAATGCTTACAGAATTTGAGAATAAGCTTGGGGAACGTATAGGTGGGGACGTAGTACTTATTGCTTATAAGCGCAACAGGGTCGAGGATGGATGGCATTAATAAAGAGCTCTTTGGAGCTCTTTTTATATTACCCTTATTCGTGCAAATCCGGATCAAAATCCTCATCATCATAAAAATCCAGATATGAATACTGCTTTCCGCCCTTGTGCCAGCCCAGTATTGCCTCCATGTTCACATTCTGGGTCGCTCTTAGTATGTTGGTATCCACATTTTCAATTTTCTCTTTCAATTCCTTTATCATTGCTTTTATTTCATAACGTTTGTTGGCGATCTTCTCAGCTGCCACCATGCAGGCACAGTTTAGCGGCCATATACCGCTGTTCTGTGTGAATCTTTCTATATAAAGCTCATCAACATAATAAAGCGGTCTTATTAGCTCCAATCCTTTAAAATTCGTAGATTTTAACTTCGGCAGCATTGTTTTGAAGCTTCCGGTATACAGTATATTCAGCATCGTGGTTTCTATCACATCATTGAAATGATGTCCCAGTGCCAGTTTATTGCAGCCCAACTCCATTGCCTTTGAATAAAGGGCTCCCCTGCGCATCTTGGCACACATATAGCACGGATAATCCTTTGCAATCCTGTCCACAATTTCAAATATCCCTGATTCAAACAGGTGTATCGGTATCTGGAGATATTTGCAGTTTTCAATAAGGAGTTCCTTGATATTCTCATGATATCCAGGGTCCATTGCTATGAATTCAAGTTCAAAGGAGACCTCTCCATGCTTTTGAAGCTCTTGGAACAGCTTGGCCATAAGCATGCTGTCCTTTCCTCCGGAGACGCCGACAGCCACCTTATCCCCCTCTTCAACCAGTTTAAAATCCTTTATCGCTTTAATGAACTTGCTCCATATATTCTTCCTGTAAGTTTTTATTA
>JAWLHF010000152.1:0-5890 GCA_041690515.1 Clostridiaceae bacterium
CCTGAAAGAATGGGGATCAATTACCGAGGAAGCCGCCGAGGTCCTCGAAAGAATGGTAAAGGCAAAGTACAACATATTCATATGCGGAGGTACCGGATCGGGAAAAACATCCTTCCTAAATGCTCTTTCCGGCTTCATCCCGGAGGATGAAAGGATAGTTACAATAGAAGATTCAGCTGAACTGCAGATACTGAATATTAAGAACATAGTCAGGCTGGAGACAAGAAATGCAAATACCGAGGGTAAAGGAGAAATAACAATCAGAGATCTTATAAGGACATCCCTTAGAATGAGGCCTGAAAGGATCATTGTCGGAGAAGTCAGGGGAGCAGAGGCTTTGGATATGCTGCAGGCAATGAATACAGGCCATGATGGCTCAATATCCACAGGCCACGGCAACTCGACAAGGGATATGCTGAGCAGACTTGAAACAATGGTACTCAGCGGGTCTGCAATTCCTTTGGAGGCAATAAGGCAGCAGATTGCATCGGCTGTAGACATAATGGTACATCTTTCAAGATTCAGGGACAGAACCAGAAAGGTTGCAGAGATTGTTGAGGTGATGGACTGTATGGACGGAACTATTGGTCTTAACCCTCTTTATGTGTTTGAAGAAAGGAAAAAGACCGGCTCGGAAAGGGTTGAAGGCTGTTTGAAAAGGACAGAAAACAAGATGAAAAACCTGTCCAAATTCAGAATGGCGGGACTGAACGAAATACTGTGAGGTGATACATTATGGATATCAATACCGCTATCGTACTGTTGTCTGTCTGTTTTACTGTGTTATTGCCGGTTTCATTATATCTGGCCTTCGGGAGAAGATGCAGAGGCGAAATAAAAAGGAGAGCCCTATCGATTATGCACAAAGATAGCAGCAAAAACATGAGGAAGACAGGAACTGTAATTGATTATGACATATACAGGATGGATGCAAAAGAGAGGCTTATCTGTATCTTAGCTGCAGGAGCAGTCTTGATCGCAGCAGGATATGTTTTTTACAGGAGTATAGTATTTTCGCTGCTATTACTTCCTATGGCTTTCATTTATCCACGATTCAGTACAAAAGAGATTATCAGAAAAAGAAAGGAAGAGCTGAATCTGCAGTTTAGGGAGGCTCTTTACTCAGTAGCATCCTCCCTTTCAGCAGGTAAATCAATAGAAACAGCATTCAGGGACGCTCAAAAGGAGCTTTCGATACAGTATCCGGATGATGAAACATATATTCTGGCGGAGCTGGAGCAGATAAACAGAAGAATAGGAATGAATGAAACAATCGAAGAAGCCTTATATGATTTTGCTGCCAGGTCTCATTTGGAGGATATAATGAACTTTGCCGATGTCTTTATAATATGCAAGCGTACCGGAGGCAATCTTGTACAGGTAGTGAAAAATACTGCTGATATAATAAGCGAGAAAATAGACGTCAGACAGGAGATAAATATTCTGTTAACCGAAAAAAGGCTTGAACACAAAGTACTTAACCTTATGCCGGTATTTATTGTACTGATGCTTTCCACCAGTGCTGAGGAGTTTATGGCGCCGGTTTTTGAAGAGCCCTTGGGAAGGGCGGCCATGACTGCAGCTTTAGTGCTTTTTACTGTTGCATATTTTATATCCGAAAAAATAATGAATATTGAGGTATAGTTTATGCTGTTGCTTTTTTTATTGGAAATATGTATTTGCGGGATCATATACCTTTACACAAAAGACAGGTATACACCTATGAATGCTGAGGATTTGAAAAAGAATCCTGTAATAATATTCTTCCTGCCAATAGCATCCTATATTGTGGAGAAGCTTATATCCGGAAGATTTAAAAGCTATGAGAGAAAGCTTAGCGCAAAGTTGGTTGAACTGTATGGAGGAAGGGATACTCGGAATAAGCTTAGAAGACACCTTGTCTGGAAGACAGCGTATATGATAATTGCCCTGCTGATCGTTACATTTTTTGGGGCATCATATGGAAGACCTGAGGCTGGCTATATTCTGTTTGTGTTGATTGTGCTGCTGCTTGTATTTTATGTCACCGACAGGGAGTTGGATGAGAGAATAAAAAAGAGGAGCTTCAGTATTCAATATGATTTTCCTGATTTTCTGAATAAGCTGGTACTTCTGATAAATGCCGGAATGACTGTACCAAGGGCTTGGGAGAAGATTGTAGCTGACAGGAAGAAGACAACTCCGCTGTATGAGGAATTGAATACGACATATCAGGAGATACGAAACGGTAAACCTGAAATGGCTGCATATGAGGATTTTGCAAAGCGGTGCAGGGTAAAAGAGATAACAAAGTTCGCAGCTGCGATTATCCAGAATCTTAGAAAGGGAAATGGGGAGATGGTGACTTTATTGAAGCTGCAATCCAATGAATGCTGGCAGCTGAGAAAGAATATGGCCAAAAAACTTGGAGAGGAGGCATCAACCAAGCTCGTATTTCCTTTGATGATAATGTTTGTAGGAATACTTGTGATTGTAATGCTGCCTGCAATCCTGCAGCTGAAGTATCTGTAAATCAGGTTGCGAGGCAGGGGATTTGGTAAACAGATTGTACTAACAGAGAAGTCAAATATTTAAGGAGGTAGGGAAATGTTTAAGGTGTTAAGAGGATTGGTTTTTGAGGAGGATGGCATCAGCACGGTTGAAATAGTGGTTATCATTGCGGTACTTGTAGGCATAGCACTGCTTTTTAGAAAGTCCATCACTGCATATGTATCAAGAGTTATCGAAAACTTCATCAATACAGCTCCGGAGGTGGAAAGCGCTGCTGATGGAGCCCCATTGCCGGATTAGTATCATAGCTTCCTTTGCTTTTGGAGGTGATATTGCTGGACAAGCGCAGAAGTGTGAAAGGGAGCTATACTGTTGAAGCCTCAATGGTTTTTACCCTCATAGTACTTGTCGTAATTACCCTCTTGTTTGCCTTCCTGTATGTGCAGCAAAAGGCGAAACTTGTATATGCAGCCTCTTTTGCTGCACAGCAGGGAGCGGAGCTATGGAGAGACAGCAGGAAGGATATGGAGGACGGGAGAGTGGATATAAAGAAGGTTTCCGACTCTGCGGGCTACAGGATATTTGACAATTTGCTGTTGTCTGAGAGGACTTTTAAAGGATATATTGAGGAGAAAATCAGTTCCGATGGTAAATCTGCACCGGTGCTTATTATGGAAACCGGGGGAGGCTTACCCGGGAAAAAAGCTTCATCAATAGGAAAAGCTTTATACAAAAAAATCTCCCCTTTGTTTATCAAGCCTGAAAATACGAGAATCAGCATTACTTACAGGAACAATGCACTAAGAGGCAGGCTTTTGGTAGAAATAACCCAGGAGATAAAGATTCCCCTGGGAGGCATAAAGAAATTTTTTGACGGCAAGGATACCTTGACACTCAGCGGCAGTTCCTCATCTTCAATTGTTGAGCCGTCTGAGTACATAAGGAACATAGACCTTGCAATAGAATTGTCCCAAAGGCTTAAAGAAGAGCTTGATCTGATGGGACTGATGGAGAAGATAAAATCAGGAGGACATAAATAGGATGAAGTAATAAAGGGAGGAGAGGATGCATCTGAGAAAAGGCCGTAAGGAGTGTGAAAAAGGAGCTATTACTGTTTTTCTGGCAATCATATTCATGTCAATAATGATTCTGGCAGGAACGGTTATTGACATTGTCAGGATTGAAGCTGCTGAGCGCAAAGTTCAGAGCGCCCTCAACTCATCCGCCAGGTCTGTTCTTGCAGACTATGACATAGAATTGGCAGGCAGTTATGGTATTTATGGGGTTGGCACTGCATCAGATACTATTGAAGATGATCTATACAAATATTTGCTTGTGAATCTGAAGGAGTATCATGAGGGTGTTAATTTTCTCAATATAAAGGTGGATCGTGAAGATATTGCTGTGCAGGGGATGGACAGCCTTTTAAGTGAGGATGCTTTTAAAGTACAGGTGCAGGAATATATGAAATACAGGACGCCGATTATTGTTGCTCAGAATTTGATAGAGCAGCTGGAAAATCTTAAGTTGGATAAAAAGATCGATTTTGTAGAATGTGAGAAAACAGCCAGGAGCAAGGCAAGAGAACTGAGAACAAAAGCAAATGATGTGAATGCGAAGCTTACGGGTATCAAGAACAAATTGAGGGACTTAAGTGCAGAAAAGCTTGAGAATTTGCGCAGGGAGCTGGAGGACACACTGACTGCCAGTGGTACCATATTCAATGACAGTGGTAACAGCCTTATGGATGAATATATTCAGAGCAGGGATGAAGCAAATGAAAAAGCCAGGGAAGGTGGTTTCACAGAAAATCTGTCCCAAGAGTTTGAAGATGTTATAGAAAACAGCGAGGATCTGACTCCTGAGCTTCAAAAGCTTCTGAAAGAGGTCAAAGATACCATAGCAATAGTAACACCCCTCAAAAAGGAACTGGAAGATATGAAGGAGGAACTGTCTGATTTGGAGGACAGGCTTGCTGAACTTGAAGAGGATGAGGGTGCATCACCTGAGAGACTTCAAAGACTGGAGGATAGGATAGAGCAGACAGAGGATGCAATAGATAGTCTGGAATCCAGAATAGATGAGCAGATATTAAGATTGAAAGCAAAAGCAGCGGAGTTTTCTCTGGAAGGTTTTTGTATAAAAGATGAGGCTGTCCAAGCAGCCGGAAGAAAAATAGATGAACTGAAAGATAAGGTCAACCTGATGAAATCCGAGATAGAGAAGATACTTTTGAAAAGACTTGAAAAAGAGTGGCTTATTGGGGCAGCAGAATTCAACGTCAGTATGCCGATAAACTCTGAGAACTTTGAAAAAATGGATGATAAGGCTGTATATGATTACTCTATGGGGGAGGAAGAAGCAGAGAGACATAATGACACTATACTGCAAAGCATAGAGAGACTGTCGAAGGCTGTAAGCCAGGCTACGGCAGGTGCAGCAGAAAAGGTCAATACAATAGAATATGTAATGGACAGGTTCACATTTCTTACCTCCAAAACAGAGAGAAATCATTATTTCAAAAAAGGGGAAGTGGAGTATATCATAAGCGGTAAGGATATAGGAGATGCATATAACCCGCTGATGAATACGGAATACTGTGTGGTGACAAATGTGCTGCTGCAGGTTTGGGCACTGAGGTTTGCCATAGATACAATTGACAATTTTGTCAGAAGTGTTGTGGTATTTCCGCCCCAAAGGCTTGCTTTTGCCCTTGTGGAAGGGGCGTTGGATTCAAGCCTTGATATGTACAATATGCTGAACGGCGAGGCAGTGTCCTTAAGCCCTGATAGTCTTACGGGCATCAAGCTGAAGTACTCGGATCACCTGAAGATACTTCTTCTTATGAGGTCTGAGGAAGAGATACTGAGAAAGGCAAGACAACTTATGCAGGTTAACATAGGACAAGTTGTGGACCCAAAGACAGGAGATCATAGAGAAAACTTCAGGCTGGGAAATTACAGCACAGTAATATCGGCAAGGGCTGAAGCAAAACTGAATCTTTTCTTTCTCCCGCTGTTGAAGGTAGACAAACTGATGCCCGGCAGTTTTGAGGAAGGAAGATATGTTATAAGAAAACAAATATATGTTGGTTATTAGGGTGATGGCAATTGCAAAGGCTCTATAACAAAGCCCGTTCCAGGGGTTCAATAACAGTGGAAGCATGTATTACACTTCCGGTTTTTCTAAGTGTATTTTTTCTGCTGCTGTTCATTGTCAAATTTACATGCACCGGAATGTTGCTTGATCATGCTGTTAATGAGACAGCAAAGGAGATAGCTTCGGCAGCGTATCCCATATCCTTTGTCAATGAGCTGGAGGATGAAAAGATAGGCGAATATGGGAATGTAAGAATACCAACTCTTCAGGAGGAACTTGACAAGCTGGGGGAGCAGGTTGA
>JAWLHF010000153.1:0-5795 GCA_041690515.1 Clostridiaceae bacterium
GAACTGCATATTTTTTATTCTGCAATACGCAACTATAGGATAACTAGAAATCTAAAACAATCTCTGCTCCGGGGCACAGATATCAATCATAACGAGGATTATAGAAAAGCCAGATTGTTGGGTGGGATATCGGCAGGTATATTTTTACCTATTGCATTGTTTTCAATCATCATACCATTTGTTGGTATTGCTAAAAGCGAAGATTATACACTTCCGGAAGGCAATACATATCTGCCGATTATCAGGCTTGCAGAAATAGAAAAAAGTCCTAATCTTATGCGTGAAACAAGTTATCATGACAAAAAAGTTGATTGGGCAAATCGGGTTAGCTTCGATTGGAGCCTGATGGCACCTGTTCAGTATGAAATTGATGAACATGGGATTATCAACGGTGAAATGTGGGGAGATAAAAGCGGTGTTTATTCTCCAAGTATAACCACCCGATACTATAAGCTGACTTTGGGAAGTATGGCAGATAACCTTACCCTTGATCTGATAAATCGCTATGTTTGGCGTGATGAATTATGGAAAAGAGAGAATAGAGGATATTATACCGCTGCTTTCCCAAAAGCTGACTTTTTACCAGGAAGGAATGGCTGAGATACAATAGAACAAATAGTGTCTGGCACTTCACAATTAGTTCTGAAGGGAGGTATAGTTATGGATAATTTTATCAGAGGTGATTTGGAGCAGGCTCTATTAACAATAAGCTCAATGATCAGCAGGTCTGAGAAGGTTCAGAATAAGTTCAAAGAAGGTACTCCGCAAGCATCGCTGGCAAGGAATAGGATTAAGGCCCTCTATATAGCATCATCACTGGTTGCAAAGGAATTGGAAGGAGATCATTCAACGGTTAGTTTCAACAAAGAAGATTTAGAGAAAGCGCTTCCTCCAATTACTTCAACAATCAGCAAGTGCGAAAAGGCACAGGAAAAGCTAAAGGAGGGTACTCCCCAATTGACTCTTACGAGGAAAATGATTCAGGCACTATATATATCATTGTCACTGATAACAAAGGAACTAAATAAATAATAGAAGACACTCTACCCTCTCGAACCAAACAGAAGTATGCTGTTGCCTACACAGGAAATAGTATGTTAACATGAGCATATGGTTCAAGGGAAAACGAAACATCAAAGAGCATACAAGAAGATATTATTTGATATTCAGTAGGATTATTAGAGGAGGATATGTTTTGAAAATTTCAAAGATAGATGCGTTGATGTGGTTTGATTTCTTCTCGCAAATGCCTGAAAAAGAGGAAATCAGTATAAAACATGAGGAGATCATTTATTCCACCTTTGCACAGATTGAGGCAGCGATTGATCATAGAAATGATAAGTTAATGTCTGAAATCAGAGGTTTGAAAACTCTTGAGAATAGAACCTTTTATGTGGGGAAAGATAATAAGTTTCCAGGTGGATGCCGTTCCTGCCTAACGGGCACCGGGCTCTCTGCAATAAGGAAAACAAACAAATGCAACTTGGAGTGTAAGTTCTGCTATAATTATGGACAACTGGAACATATACCTCCAATTGGCGAAGGAATGTGGGAAATCGGGGGCACTAAATTCTATGAGAAGGATATAGATTTACTCCTTTCCATGCATCAGAAGCCCACCGGCATTTCCTATGTCTATCTGGAGCCATTTATGGAAATCGAAAAATACTACCCTGTTATAAAGAAATTCAGTGAGGCAGGGATTCATCAACACTTATACACAAACGGCACTTTAGCTGGAAAAGAGACGCTGAAAGCATTGGGTGAAGCCGGTCTCAGCGAGATACGCTTCAACCTGGGTGCTTCCAATTGCTCAGACAGGGTCATTGAAAACATCGGAATAGCAAAAGAGTATATCAAAAATGTAGGTATTGAAACTCCAATGACTCCTGAGTTTTTTGAAGTATTTCTAAAGAAAAAACAGCGGATACTGGAGACAAAACTTGATTTTATCAATTGTGCAGAATTACATTTAAATGAGAATAATATAAACAATTATTGCGGGGAAAACATGTATATTTCAAGGCATGGCTATATATCCCCAATTTGGAGCAGGGAACTGACACTGAAATTTATGAAAATAGCCGATGAAGAAAACTGGGATCTGGCGGTTCATGATTGTTCGAACTTTACAAAGTTTTCCAGAGGTCTTAATCTGAGCAGTAAAGAGGGCAGGTGGTTCGGAGCAAGCGATTATGCCTGTGAGTTTTCAAGGATACCATTTGAAGTATTTATTCCAATACTGAATGACGAAAATTTTAAATTCCTAAGTGAAGAGGAATTGCCTGATGACTATAAGCCGGTATTTATGAATTATTAGCAGGTAATATAATCTTAGTGGGAAAAAAGTAATGGAGGTAAAGCAGTGGGAAATACTGATAAATTTGAAATGATAGCGAATAAGTATGATACTTCAGAGAGAATCCAAATCGCAAGAGTATCCGCTGATGCCATACGAGAATATTTGATTGATGCAAAATCCAAGAATGCCATTGACTTTGGGTGTGGAACCGGCCTCGTTGGGCTGAACTTGCTGAATGAATTTAAATCAGTCCTTTTTTTGGATTCATCACAGAATATGATCGATCAGGTAAAACAGAAAATTCACAATGCAAATATCCGTAACGCAAGTACTTTGTGTTTTGATTTTGAAACAGCAGCCCTGTCCGATATTCGTGCTGATTATATTTTTATGGCACAGGTTCTGCTTCATATTAAAGATATTGAGCCGGTCCTAAAGAGGCTATATGACATTTTAAATGATAACGGGCATTTAATTATCGTTGATTTTGATAAAAACGAAGAAATAGTTTCAGAGTTGGTTCATAACGGATTTGTTCAAAAAGAGCTTATTGATCTTATGACTAAAATTGGTTATAAGATGGTTCAATCCAGGACATTTTATACTGGCAGTAATATATTCATGGGACGTGACGCATCTTTATTTGTACTTGATTCGCAAAAATAAACTATATATAAGCAAAAACATCCAGCTGGGTAAAAACACCCCCAAATATTAGGAAGCTTGGTGGAGCCATCTTTTGTGATTGTCGCTACGATACTGTTTTTGTTTACCATAATGGAGCCGAATCCTATTATGGTTCCAGAGGCTTCCGTGGTGAATTAAGGGTATGAGAGTAGTAATGCCAGACACAAGGCTATCAGATTATCTGTATAAGCAGAGTGAGAAATCTGACAGTTTTGATGTCTGGCATTTGTTATTCTTAAGCTTCCATAAGTGATTGATAAATCGCATCGGCCAGCTTATCAATATCCTGTTCCCGGTCAGCTTTAGCAGCAGAGATAATATCCAGCGGTTCACCGACCAATTCCATGTTTTCCATTGCCTCAAGCTGCTCCTTCATAAACCTGACCGCTACACCTGCCCAGGATTGGTTACCGATGACAGACACCTTACGGTTCTTTAGGCCAAGTACTGAAATATCTTTCAGCAATGCATCCATTCCAAAGTAGAGGTGCATGTTGTAAGTGGGGGATGCAAATACAATATGGCTGTATTTCCACAAATCCGAAATGATGTAGGAAGCATGGGTCTTCGATACATCGTACATATGCATATCACGAACACCCCGAAGTGCCAGCTTGTTTGCCAAAGCCTGCACTGCATTTTCAGTATTGCCATACATGGATGCATATACAAGCACCACCCCTTTTTTCTCATGCTCAAAACGGCTCCATTTATCATAAAAACCTAATATGAGTTGGATTTTCTCTCTCCTCCATATCTGACCGTGCAAGGAGCAGATCATATTGATTTCAAGTCCCTCCAGCTTTCTGAACAAGGCCTGGACCTGAGAACCATAACGGCCCACGATGTTTGCGTAATAGCGTCTGGCTTCATCAATATTGATATCATCCATCTCATCGGCAAAGAGGTTTCCGGACAGCGCACCGAAGGAACCAAAGGCATCTGCAGAGAATAGAATGCCCTGGGATATCTCGTAAGTTACCATAACCTCAGGCCAATGAACCATGGGAGCTGTATAAAAGCGAAAAGTCCTGCTGCCCAGTGAAAGTTCTTCCCCGTCTTTGACCTCAAGATAATTGGAGGTCATATCCATTTCGTAGAATTGTTCCATGAATTGGAATGTCTTTTTGTTTCCCACAAGCTTTACATTAGGATAACGCCGGGCTATCTCCTCTATATTAGCGCAATGGTCGGGTTCCATATGATTTACAATTAAATAATCCAGATCCCTGCCACCCAATACGTGAGTGATGTTTTCAAGATATAGTTGGCTTATAGAACGATCAACAGTATCAACCAAAGCTGTTTTTTCATCCATGACCAAATAAGAATTATATGCAACACCATTTGGCAACGGGAACATATTCTCAAAAAGCTCCAGCCTCCTGTCGCTGCCACCGACCCAGAATATACCCGGTGCGATTTCTTGAACACAATACATGGTCTCATCTCCTAACATAAATCACTTAACATAAATCATCCATATACAAAGAATGCTATATAATACCATTTATATAACATAATACCCTATAAAAAGCAAGCAAGAGCAAGTGGGATGGTTCTTTTGCTTTTTCATTACAAACCAGGAAAGTCAAAATTAAGTGAGGAAATATACATCTATTTCATAAAAATATTGACCGGCTTAATAACATATGTTAACATTAACATATGTTATTAAGCGAGAGGTGAAATTATGTCAATCAGTTATACGATTTTGGGGATACTTAGCTACAAGTCAATGACAGGATACGATATAAAAAGGATTATTCAGAATTCATCCTTTATGTATTGGTCAGGAAATAACAATCAAATATACAGATCACTTACAGAACTGCTGGATAAAGGCTGGGTAACAAATGTAGTCAAGCATCAGGAAGGTTCCCCGACAAAAAAAATCTATACGATAACCGATGAGGGACTTGATGCTTTAAAGGAGTGGGTTCTTTCTTCAATGGAGCCTAGTGAAATAAAAAAGCCATTTCTTGTTCGCCTTGCGTGGTCCAGACAGCTCAACTCCGTTGAATTGAATGAGCTTCTGGATGAGTACGAAAACCAGGTAAGGATTCAGCTGTTGATGGAGATAAACAAAAAACAGGATACATCCTTATTAGAAGACAGTATCGGCCTGGAAGCAACGATATGGAGTTTTATAAATGATAATATTCGAAGGGCATATGAAAATGAACTTAAGTGGATACAAGATTTGAGGATAGCTATAGCCAACACTCCAAACAAAAATGATAAAGCTGGAGAACAGGATGTAAAAGCAGCAGCCCCGGAAGATAAAGATGAAAGGACATTGAACTATAGTGCAAACAGCAACACCGGAGTAACCTACGTTCATTTTGATGATCCGAAAACAAAGCTTGAGAAAGAAAGAGATATTATAGACATTATTACTGCAGTGGCAGATAACAACGCTCAGTATGTGCTATTTGACTGCGAAGCACTTTCCAAGGATTTTCTTGAACTAAAAAAAGGATTGGTTGCAGCTATGCTTCAAAAATTCACAATGTATAATATTAAATCTGCAATTATCATCAAGGATATGAACAGCGTGAAAAGTGAATTCAGAGATGCAATTGCTGAAAGTAAAAAGCATGGAGTAATTAGATTGTTTTCAAGTATTGCAGAAGCTGAGAAATGGTTTTTGAGCCAAAAATAAAATGAGGATTTTTGATAATAATAACAAACCTTCAAAATACATCAAAGCAGGGTAGGATGTTTGAAATAATTAATAGAGAAGGAGATATTCACACAATGAACTATACATTATTAGGGAAAAACAATTCCCTTATATATATTG
>JAWLHF010000154.1:0-5608 GCA_041690515.1 Clostridiaceae bacterium
TATGGGCTTTTCGTTACTGTGAACACGACAAGGTTTTGTAGATCTAATGACAATCTTTGATTGCATTTATATGCGGAGTTTTTATTTGGAAAGCAACTCCCCTAGTTTTTCCTTTGTATACTGCTTCAACTCTGTATCACCTATAAAGGTTTCATTTTTACCGGGTTTTACTCTGAAGAAGTTTATAATCAGCTTATTCTCCTTTATCAGATACTCTTCCGTATGTAAAGGAGAAAATACCACTTCAAGCTCTTCATATTTTGAGTCAGGATATTTGGAGTTCAACTCCTGGGTGAGAAATTCCAGATTGAGCTTTTTCAGTGGAGTCACCATTGAAGTCGTATAACTAAGATCTTCCATCATCCATAGATTGTTGCTGTAGAAGCGGCCTTCCTTTTTGCTGTTTCTGGAAAATATCTCCCTGTTTTTGATAGCACTGAGTGCCCTGCGGACAGATTCCTCGTTGAATTCCTCCTCATATGCAAGGGCCAAACCCGGCATTGCGGCAATATCATAGATAAATACCTCGGAGATGTTTTCTCTGTCATTCACTGCCTGCCAGAAATATAACATAGCTTCAACAGCTTCCAGATTTACTTTTATCCTGCTTACCATACTTTTGCTCCTTTCAGAATTTTATCCAATGTAATTATATCACTTATTGTCTATTAAATAACAATAATAATTCAACTGATGCATATCTTGGGTTAGCCCAATGTATTATCAAGGAACATCATTACCACAAATCCTACAAGCAGCGCATGAGTGGCCAACTTGGAGTGGCCTTGCTGATGCTGGGTCTCTGGTATTATCTCATGGCTTATTACAAAGAGCATTGCACCGGCGGCAAAAGCCAAAGCAAAGGGCAGCATCGGTCTTGATATCTGAACAAGGGCGACTCCTAAGAGACCGCCGATAGGCTCCACCAATCCTGTGCACAGCGCTATAAGGAAAGCTTTTGCTTTTGAATATTGTTCTCTGAGTAAGGGGAGTGCAACAGCAAGCCCCTCCGGCAGATTCTGAAGGCCAATGCCGATAGCAAGGCTGAGGCCATTTATTATGTCACCATCCCCAAAGCCAACACCAACAGCAAGACCCTCAGGGAAATTATGAATTGTTATGGCAAATACGAACAGCCATACTTTCCTGAGTTTTGGATTGAAGCCTGCAGCAGTTATATTATTGGCAAAGCCATTGTGACCATTTCCGTTGATTGCATTTGACAACAGGTTGGTATTCGGAAAGAATTTGTCAATTACGTCAAGGAATATTCCTCCAAAGAGTATTCCTATTAATGCTATGGTTGCGCCTCTCACCCCTCCGCCCCCTTTTTCAATAGCAGGGACAATGAGACTGAAGGAGGTGGCTGCAAGCATTACTCCTGCAGCTGCCCCGAGAAGAACATCGAGAAGCTTTTTTGATATCTGTTTTGTGAAAAATATGGGCAACGAGCCTACACCGGTAGCAAGACCAGCACATAGACTTGCTATTATTCCAAGCCAAATAAGATTGAATTGGGATAAATACTCTACCATACATGAACCTCCTTATGATACCCGCTAATTTCATTTTATGAAATCAGGCTTATAGTGTTACAGTAAGTGCTAAAAGGGACATGTGATAGAGTATAAGTAACTTGATATTTCGGTATGGAGTTATATATAATTGTAGCAGGAGTATATATGGGGGGGCAATGCAAATGAATGAAGTGCTGTACAAGCTATCAAGGAATCATATGGTTACATACTTCGGAGTAGCGGATTTGTCAAAGCTTGAACCTTTGGTTGTCGATCAGGCAGGGACCGGTATAAAGGACTATCCATACTGTATATCCATGGGTATCGCTTTGCCCGATGAGATTGTCGACAGACTACCCTATAGGGAAAATTACAATGATGCATTCAACTATAAGCTGTTTGCTTATGATGTGATAAATCAAAGGCTGGACTTAGCCGCCTCGGCAATAAGCAGCTGTATTCAGGAAAAGGGGTACAGGGTATTGCCGATACCGGCTTCAGGGACTATTGACCACGAAAAAATATGTGGATCCTTCTCTCACAAGCTGGGGGCAAGGTTGTGCGGCTTTGGGTGGATAGGAAAGAACTGTTTGTTGGTCACACCTCAGAACGGACCAAGGGTAAGATGGGTATCCGTATTGACAGATGCACCTCTTCAGCCTACCGGTGAGAGCATAATGGAATCTCGATGTGGTGATTGTACTGCATGTGCAGATATCTGTCCTGCCAATGCTATAAAGGGCAGAATATTTGATATTGATGAATCCAGAGAAATACGTTTTGATGCTCATAAATGTGAGGAATACTTTGACTCTCTGACTTCTGCTGGGAAGCTCTATGTATGCGGGATGTGCCTTTATGCATGTCCTCATGGAAAGGCAAGGTAAATTAGTTGATTGAGAATATATATTTATTTGTTGTAGTTTTGATATCTTATTTTGTAAAAGGGATCACAGGCTTTGGAAACACTCTTGTGATGGCACCTCTTTTTTCTTTTGTAGTTTCAAACAGGTTCACAACACCTGTTGACCTACTTATCAGCATACCTACCAATGCATATCTTGTTTGGAGGAACAGAAAAAGCCTGAATTTCAGGGTGGTAGCACCATTAGCCTTATTGCTGCTTGCGGGAGTGATACCCGGTATATTACTTTTAAAGACAGGAAATGATCTGGTTCTCAAATCCGTATTGGGCGTTGTGATCATTGCACTTGGAGTGGAAATGCTTTGCCGCAGGCCTGAACAGCAGAGCCCGGGCAAAGGAAATAAGATACTGCTTGTGGTAGTAGGCTTGGTTTCGGGGGTACTGGCCGGTATGTACGGCATAAGTGCCTTCCTCGTGGCATACATAAGCCGTACAAGCGCCGACAGGAGCCAGTTCAGGGCGAATCTGTGCAGTCTGTTCCTGGTGGATAATATTTTCAGGTTATTTTGGTATTCTGCAGCAGGAATAATGACAATGGAGATTATTAAATTTTCATTGTTCATCGCCCCGGCAGCGGCACTGGGAATGTACATCGGTACAAAAGTGGATACCGGACTCAAGGAAGAGACTGTGAGAAAGGCAACTATCTACCTTCTCATTATAAGCGGAGCAGTCCTCCTTATGAGAAATGTATGGAGTTTGCTTTCAATATAGTGTTTAATTGAGAATTTTGTTTGGAATACTGATTAATTTGTAATTATAAGGAAATATTATGAGCAGCATACTATAATATATTGTATAGCAGAAATTTCATACATTTTGATTTCAACGCAAGATATTTTATGCAAAATATGGATAAGAGGCGGTAAATATGAGAATAGGTGTTTTTGATTCCGGAATAGGAGGGCTGACTGTACTAAAGGAAGCCTTAAGGCTGATGCCAAATGAAGACTATGTATACTATGCGGATACCAAGCATGTCCCTTATGGTATAAAACCTAAGGATGAAGTCAGAGGTTATATATATGAGGCTGCAGATTTTTTCAGAGGTAAGGGGGTTGAGGCTTTGGTGGTGGCGTGTAATACGGCTACCAGTATTGCCATAACCGATTTACGGAAAAGGTACAGTTTTCCTATTATCGGAATGGAGCCGGCAGTAAAACCAGCTGTTCTCAAGGCAGATGACAGAAGGGTGCTAGTACTTGCAACCCCAATGACTGTGAGAGAGAAAAAGCTCCATGACCTGGTGGAAAGGCTGGATTCTGAGGAGATAGTCGATTTACATGGTCTTCCGGGTCTAGTTGAGTTTGCAGAGAAATTTATATTTGATGAAGATACTGTGATACGATACTTGTCGGATGAGCTTTCGGGATATGATCTGAAGGAATATGGGGCGGTGGTTCTGGGCTGTACACACTTTATATATTTTAGAAAGCACTTTAAAAAGATACTGCCGCAAGGAGTAGATATAATAGACGGCAATCTTGGTACTTTGAAGCGGCTTAAGACACTATTGGATAACAGAGGACCGAGTTGCAGCGGCAAAGGAAGTGTGGAATTCTACTGCTCGGGAGAAAAAGAAGAGGATAGCAGCAAATATACAAGGTATTTGGAGCTGGAATACTAGGAATATGAAATATATGTACAGGAGGTAAGATTATGAAGCAGTGCATTACATTGGAAGACATTAAAGAACTTACAGAATATCAGAGGGACAGGCTCAATGACCTTTGGACTCCCAGAAGGTATGATCTGGCGGCGGCGTTCCTTTGTAAGGATGCAGAGAACAATGAGTATGACATATTTGAGTTTGTAATCGGTCATGTCAATATTGGAGAAACCAGGTCTGGATACTATATGACTCTGATGAATCTTGAAGCCCTAAGGACATGGAGAGATCAGGGAGATGCTGCTGAGACTGAGGAAGAGGTTGATATGGAAGAATATAACGAGGAAGACTTTATATTCGAGTATGAAAGGCCTGATGTATACAGCAAGGGGGATTGCCTTCCGCTTCTCAATATAGGTCAGATGCTTGAGATACTGCAGAAATGTCAATATGGAAAGAACGGCTTCTATGTGAACCTAAGTAAAGCTGCCAATGGTTTTTCCCTGGGTAAAGATATTGAGCAATATATTGACTATGGAACAGACTATGATGGGGAAGAACTGTGCGATGTACTGTGGACGGCTGTAAAAGAAGTGCTGTAATGCCATCGCTAACTGCAGCCAATATATTGACAGTATATGAATATTATGGTAATATTTCTCTAACAGGTGAGTGTGCCTAAGTAACAACAAGCGGCACAGGGACTATATCCTACACGCAGATAACCCTGCGGAGTCACTATCAAGGACTTCGCAGGGTTTTTTATCAATTTCAACGGAAAATATTCGGACACTATATGTATGGGTATTCTTAAGTCTGAATACCAAGAGATTAAGGAAAAAACTGTGAAACTATGATAAAATATAACTGTCATATTGATGTGGAAATAAGGCAATCCTGCCTATCATTTTTGGAACATGACAAGGAGTTGATTCAATGTATAAGGGACAGAAGGTCAGGTTGAGGGAATACAGAAAAGAGGATACTGAGAAAGCACTTCACTATATAAATGATCCTGAAGTGAAAAGGCTTTTGACACCGGGGATACCTTTTCTGAATACTCTGGAGGATGAGAGAAAATGGATTGAAGGCCTGTCTGCCTCAAAGGACAATTACAGCTTTGCAATTGAAAGCCTAGAGGAGGAAAAGTACATAGGAGGCTGCGGTGTGAACAGCATAGACTGGAAGAACAGCGTGGCTGTGGTGGGTATATTCATAGGAGACAAGAATTTCTGGGGTAAAGGTTATGGCACAGATGCCATGGGGATTCTCATAAAATTCATATTTGAACAAATGAATATAAACAAAATAAAGCTAAATGTATTCTCCTATAATGAACGGGCGATAAAGAGCTATGTGAAGTGCGGCTTCAAGATTGAAGGGACATTAAGACAGGAAATTTTCAGAGACGGTAGATACTACGACGAAATTATTATGGGACTCCTTAAGGATGAATATTTGATAGTGTTAACTAATCTATGAAAACTCAGTTTAAGGGAAGAAATGCCAGAGGACATAAAAATGTAACATGAAAAGATCCTTCAACCCCTCAAAATG
>JAWLHF010000155.1:0-5472 GCA_041690515.1 Clostridiaceae bacterium
TATGCTTCTCTACATTTTCAATACTAATCTTATCCATTCCGTAAGTTGAGACCTGAAATCCTTTGCTCTTGAAGATAGCTGCAAGCTCTACAAGTCTGTCGTCACCGCCAACAATAAGGTATCTTAAGCTCTTCATACAAACTCCTCCAATATCAAAACTAGTATATAATATGAATTTACTATCATACTCGTGATAGTCCATAGAAGGTACTTGTTCACAAAGAATGAAGAGCCATATGCAATGCATACGGCTCTTCATTCTATATGATTATTTTAATATATCTGCAAAATCAATTATTATCATGTCATTACCGACTTTTTTAATCCTTTCCCATGGAATCTCAACATATCTCCTATCAATGAAGAAAGCCAGAGAACCCTTATTCTCAGGAACTATAAGAGACTTTATCTTTCCGGTAGCCTCATCCAGTACAAGATCACAGTCCCCAAGATATCCCAGCTTTTCGCAGTCCGGCAGTGAGACTATCTCTTTTCCCCCTAACTTGCTGAATCTCATGATATCACCTCACAAATATAAATTATAAAAACTTAATCTATATAATTATATTTGTAAAGTAGGAAATTAAGACTTGTTTTCTGTTGAAAAATCCCTTTTATCCTCACCCTATACTCCTGTAGATCCAAAACCTCCCGAACCCCGTTCAGTTTCTTCAAGTTTGTCAGTCTCCTGAAGCTTTACATCAAGAACAGGCAGGAAGACGATTTGTGCTATCCTGTCGCCTGGTTTTATGGTGTAATCACTGTTTCCATGATTGATTATCGGACATATTATCTCTCCGGTATAATCAGAATCAATGACACCTACACAGTTTGCAAGGGATACCCCATGCCTGCTTGATAACCCGCTTCTTGGAAATACGAAGCCGCCGATGCCGGAGTGAGGAATCTGTATTGCTACTCCAGTATTAACCTTGACTATTTCCCCAGGCTTTATGACTATTGCTTCTGATATGCAGGCGCTCAGATCCATACCTGCAGAACCTGTTGTGGCATATTCCGGAGTCTTTATATTCATATCAATACCACTGCTTGTCCTTATGAATTTTACGGTTATTTCTTCCATGTGTACTCCCCTTACCTAAACATCTTCCTTATGTCGGTGCCGCTTTCCAATGCCCCTATAACTGCAGCACCCATGTTCTCCATATCGAATATATGTTTGATGATGCTATTTACGCTTTCCATATCTACTTTATCTATCTTTTCAAGGATTTCTGCCGGTGAATATGTCTTTTCAAGCAGAAGCTCAGATTTGCCTATGGATATCATCCTTCCGCTGGTGCTCTCCAAACCCAATATGTAGCTTCCTTTAAGCTGTTCCTTGGAATCATACAGCTCTTCTTCAGTTATTCCTTTATCTTTTACTGAGTTGATCTCTTCCATTATCAGCTCTGCAACACTTTTCAGATTACCAGGCTTTGAGCCGGCATAAATAGAGAACAATCCACAGTCTTCAAAGGATGAAGGATAAGAAAATACAGAATATGCAAGCCCTTTATCCTCCCTGATCTTCTGAAACAGTCTTGAACTCATTGCTCCGCCGAAAACATTATTGAGTATGAGCATTGGATAAAAGTGTGTGCTTTTCAAATCAATACCGTTGAAGCCCATACAGAGATGTACCTGCTCTGTTACCTTGTTTTTGAGGGTGTACTCAGGTTCAAACCTTGGTTTTATGATATTTGCACCACTGCTTTTTTTAGGTTCAGCTTTTTCAAAATACTCCCCTATCTTTTTCACAACGTCAGCATGCTTGAAATTACCAACTACTGACACAACGATGTTCTGAGGGATATAGTTTTCATTTAAGTAATCCAAAATCCTATCTCTGTTGAGGTTGTCTAGGGATTCCTCGGTACCCAGTATCGACATTCCAAGTGGATTGCCGGACCAGACTGCCTGGCTGAAAAGATCATGTACCAGATCTTCGGGTGAATCCTCATACATATTTATTTCTTCAATGACTACGCCTCTCTCCTTGTCAATCTCTTCTTGATCGAACCTGGAGTTAAAGAACATATCTGCCAGTACATCCAGTGCTATATCAAAATGGCTATCCAATACTTTCGCATAAAAGCAGGTACACTCCTTTGAGGTAAATGCATTCAACTGCCCGCCTATTTTGTCTATACTATTTGCTATCTCCTTAGCTGACCTGTCTTTTGTACCCTTAAAAAGCATATGCTCGATAAAATGAGAAATACCGTTATTTTCGATACTCTCATATCTCGAGCCTACTTTAACCCATATACCTATTGAAACCGAATTAACATATGGTATCTCTTCAGTGACTATGCGTATACCATTCTTCAAGTGTTCCTTCTTAAACATCATTAACCTCCTGATGCGTTTATTATCTAAATCGTATCTCTCATTATATATAATGTATAATACTATTTCAATTATTTTCTGCAGTAAACGACAGAGCTAATCATCCTTTTCCAATACATCGCTCACTTTTGTTATTTCATACCCATGGGCTTTGAGATTCTCTATCATCCTTGGAAGTGCTTCAATGGTCACCTTCGTCGGATGCATAAGTACGATTGCCCCGTTATGATGTTTTTTCTCCAGGCGCTGCAATATCTTGTTATAATCTCTGGTATTCCAGTCGATTGTATCTATGCTCCACATGATAACTTTATATCCAAGAGCTTCAGCGGAATCTACCACAGTATCGTTCAAATCTCCGTAGGGAGGAGCAAAAAGGTTTGTCTTGCATCCTGTTGTCCTCTTTACTATCTCCTCTGTCTTGAGTATCTCCTGCCGGTTGCCGTCAGGAGTGAGCTTACTGTGGTGCAAATGCTTATACCCATGATTGCCTAACTCATGATCGTCGTTATGTATGTTTCTCAACAGCTCTTCGTTTTTCTCCGCCCACTGACCGCCAATGAAAAAGGTGATTTCAATGTCATTGTCCTTGAATATCTTGAGCATCTGTGGCAGATACTCCTCTCCCCACACAACATTGCAGGCGAAGGCTACCTCCTTCTCCTCCTCCAAACCTTTATATATAGGCTCAAAGTAGTTCATGGTATTTATACTTATGGTCCTCAGTGCAGCTACGAATAACAGAAGGGCTGCAATCATCGCCAGTATGATAATGAGCTTTTTCTTACTGATTAGTATTAGCTTGGATTTCAAGACTATCCCTCCAAATTGAATAATATGTATAGTAATTCATATTCGGATAAGAAGTCCAAAATAACCTTGCATTCAGTGTATTTCTATTAGCCTGTCACTGAATTCAGCCTTTTAGATTGAATATCAGTATTCCGATAATCATTATTGATATACCTGCTAACTTTGCCATATTGAAGCCCATGACCGGACCGTCAAATAGTCCGAAGGTATCAACAAGGGTTGCTGCTATCAGCTGAGTGACCAGAAGTATAGCTACACTGTAAGTAGCCCCTAATGCTGCGATAGAATTCATAACGCTGAATAAGATCAACACTCCCAGTAATCCGCCTATCATATAAAGCTTGTTGGCCTCACCAAGTCTTGTAAAATTGCCATTGCCGGTAACCAGCATTATTATGAATGTGATAAGAAATCCAGTACCGTGGACAAAGGTGTTTGTCTCCCAGAAGCCGATCTTCTCTCCAAGTCTTGTATTGAAGACAGACTGCAAACATATAAAAACCCCTGATGCAACGGCGAATAAAATCCCCTTCATTTGTTAACCCCCATTCAATTCCCTTAATAACGCCTTATCATCAAAGACAATGTCTTCTGCTCCCAGAAAGTGTGAAAATTGCTCAAAGCACTTTCTAAGCTCTGACATCATTTTTTTACTTCTCTTTACCTCCGGCTCCCACCAAAAGGTCTTTATAATCAGTTTTCTTGTTTTTTTATCCCATAAGGGCTCAAATCTTCCGATAAATATATCACCATAAAGTACCGGCAATATATAATAACCATAAATTCGTTGGGAAGCAGGCTTATATACTTCCCAGACATAATCAAAAGCAAACAGCTCCTTTATCAGCTTTCTATCCCACATCAGATTATCCAATGGAGCCAGAAATGACACATGCATATTTGTTTTTCTACTAACAAGAGTAATATACAAAAGCTGTTTATCCTCTGCTTTGATATACATGGGATGCTTTACATCCTCAATCACTATTTCAATAATACTTCCTTCTTCAAGCAGTCTGGAGAAGGATTCATTCCTTTCCTTGCTTTTCAAACCCTTTATACCAAGCCAGGCATCTCCCGCTTTATTCCATAGCATTCCAACAGCCCCTATGCGCCTAAGGACATACCAGTCATAGAACTGAGCTTCTGTTTTGTTCGGGTCCGGCGCATAAAGAAGCTCTTTTGGTATATGTCTGCTGGCAAAATCATATATTCTGCGCGTGTACTCCTTGTGGTGAATAACAAGCTCTCCCCAAAAATACATGCTTTCCAAAGCGGCTCTTGATATGCTTGTTGGCGCCCATGACCAATTTACAGTCTCTTGGTAGTCCAGATCTCCTGAGGATAAAGGGCCTCTTTCGTCTATTGCTTTTCTTATCTGATACAATACCTTACAGATAGGCCTGCTTTCATTACCCAGCCTATCCTTTGCATCCTCCCTCGATCTGTTAAAGTATGACCAGTCCTCTGTAAGGTATATGGACATATTCTTGTCCCAACCGTCAATAAGCTTACGTTCCTTATACAACAGATTTTGAAGCATATACGGACTGAAGTCCTTGATCCTGGACTGCAATACCAGTTCGTGATTATGACCTACTATGTTCAGCGGGTCAAATTGTATGCAGCCTACCTTGCGTATAAAGCTCAATATGCCTTGTTTACCGGCGAACGTACGTTTGTCCTGCAGGCCGTGATAGCTGATAAGGAACTGACGTGCCTGCTGTTTTGTAATTGTTATTGTATCCATCATATCAAATCCTTGAATCTTCATTATGGTAATATTATGCAGAACATTTGTTCGTTTGTCAATACATCCTTTGGATATCACTTGTATCTATAGCTGCTTAGAGCTAACAGAGTGAGAGCAGGAATATAGAATATCCAAATAAGGCTGTTTGCCAGCAGCCAAAGCAGTCCCGGCTGCAATAGGGCATCCAGCCCCACCAATATATCGCAGCAGAAGAAGCATATCATTCCTGCTGCAGCCATCCTTGAGTTTATTATAGGCAGCAGCTTCAGTATGCTGCTGCCTATTGCGGCCAGCAGAGAAGTGCTTAGCAGCAAACCATAAAGCAATACCGGCAGTGCAAAGCTCCCTGCCTGGACAATAGAAGCAAATCTATATATAAAGATAAAGTCAATCAGCGCAATAATAATACTTGCCAAAAGAAGCTTCTTCTTTTGGCAATGACTTGCTAATGACAGCCCGAATCTCAGGCCTGTACTATTCCTTACTATCAGTACTATTTGACAAAAGCCGAAAAAAACTATCCCAATTGTCCTTTCTCTTATAGTGAAGGCTGC
>JAWLHF010000156.1:0-5460 GCA_041690515.1 Clostridiaceae bacterium
ACCCCTTCTCGCCGCCAATACGTGCGATTCTGGCCATACTTCGAATATCTTCAAGGCCGCGTCTAACCTGCTCCTTGGCAAGAGACAATTTTGGTGCTGCTTCTCCAGCATCCATCTCAAACAGCTTCTCAGCTGCTTCAATAGACATGACAGCACTGGTTAGTGTGTGTCCGACGGTATCATGCATCTCGGCTGTCATCCTGATGCGTTCTGCCAGTGCCCCCATCTTCTTGATCTGTCCAGCCTGTTCTCTTACTCTTTTTAGCGCCATATCCAGATTTCGGCTGGTCAAAAGCTGTTTCTTGAGGGAATAAAATGCTACAACAATTAGTAAGAATATCAAAGTATTGACATACAGATAACTGATTATATCGTTGAAACCCAAAGTGCTGTAGTATCTAAGTACTTTCGCAGTACTGCCGATTAGGAAAGTGAAAAATGCTGCCCCTGAATAAATTTTAGCAAGTGACATAGGAAATTTATTGATAATTGCGACTGTAATGATTATTGAAATATACTGTGCATTATATGTACTGTCAAAATACTGTACCGATACCGCCAATAGAAGTTGTATGGTGGGCAGTATATAGTACAAGAGGCGGTGACATTCCCTCACCAGCAGATTATTGATTAGCATGATGATAAGACAATAAGCCAGCAGACTGACAACTAGAAGGTAATGTTCATTCCCGATGTTATCAGAAATGATGCGTATCGAAAAAATCTCGAATGCGACAACAAGAAGAATAAAGATCCCCTGTCGAAGGTTATTATCAATATTATTATTTAGAAAATCGTTGTCACGTTCCGTTGATTTTTCACGGCTGTTAATTAAATATACTGCCGCTGCCGGTAAATTGAACACAATTATTGCAATGATATATATGAATTTATGGCGCAGGCTTAGGTAAGTATTTTCCCAACAATGCTTGATAATGGATGCTTGTATCAATACCTGCAAAATGACACCCAAAATAACTAAGGGTATTACTTCGCTAATATGCATAAATCCCTCCAACAATCTCACAACTACTAGATTGTTATTATAATATTTCTGGAGCCCTATACTTCTAAAAAAACAAACTACAATCTTCTATAATTGTATATCTTTAGAGTATTTGTTTCAACAAAAATACATGAATTTACCAAATCCCAAATTGACACTATACAAAATAGATAATAAAATTAAAATCTCAGTTCATAAATTGCAATATCTGAAAGCAATGACTACACCTTATACTATAACGGTTCAAGGGGCAAGGCAATCTCAGGTACTGCATACCAGTGCAGATTTAAGTTATCTCCTCTGCAGTGATATTGATTGAAACAGCTCCTATGCCTTCAATTTCTAATGGAATAACGATTGTTGAAACTTTACTGGAGATCTCAATTTTCTCTCCCGTAAGCAACGATGGTGGAGTAATGTCAATATTAATATTTCTTTCTGCGAGTATAGTACTGGCATTACCCATAATCATGTTTCCCATTTCAGAAATTGCACTCTTGCTAATTTCATTTAGTTCCTCAACGGGCATGCCGCTCATCATGGAAGAAGCAATTTTTTTTGCAGTCTCTATAGATAGTTCAAAGCATACCTGCCCCTTGATTTCCCCAATTACACCAATCATTATTACTACTTGATTAACAGAAAACGGAGAATTTCTCAAATATACTTTACTAAGCTTTGTTTCAGTGTTACAAAGTGTCTTGATTACTGCCTGAGCTGCTTGTATATATGGATTAATATATTCTACTTTCACTTTTTATAATAACCTCCATAGAATTGAGTAAACAACACATGAGTAGTCTTTCGATTTTGTAGAAACTCTGCTGAGAACCCAAACGTCATAGTATTTTTCAGTATTTTTATACAGTCATCATATTTTAATAGCTCTTTCTATGCTATCTAAATCCAAAACCATTATATGTTTTCCTTTATGCTTTCTAATTTCTATAATATAATTTTTATTAACTTCCGGATTTATATTAGAATATTGCTCATATCTGTTAACACCTGAAACTAAATTTCCTACCACTTCATCAACTAAAAGCCCTAATTGGATTTTTTCAGAATTGACTATAATTATCCGTGAATCATTGAAAACTGTTGAATCTTCAAGATCTAGCAGCATTTTTAAGTTAATAACTACAGTTATGTCTCCTCTTGCAGCAATAATTCCCTCAACATACTCTGAAGAATCAGGGATTTTAGTTATTTTCTCAAACACTTTAATATCCTTTACATCTGAAACATTTATACCAAACACCTCATCACAAAGCTTGAAAAGTAGCAAGTCTGGAGTTTTCATTCGGACACCCCTTCACAATGTTTTTTGAGGCAGTATTTTAAAAAATAGTATTCTTATAAATTTTTACCTTGTAAAACAGCATCTTTTCTCATTATTTAGTACTTAAAGCTGCATATACTTATCTACGTCTCCTCATCCAGTTTTGCTAGAATCTCCTCAGCTACATAGATAAACCCCTTCCGCTTTCCCTGCCCGAGCTGCCTCTGTCGCTGCGATTAAAGCCGGCAAATTGGTCTACCCGGCAATGTTTTTAATTATCGGACCTACTGCATCATTTATTTTGATTCTCCAAAGCAATACATTGGACCTATGAAGCCTCATCAGCAATAATTCCCCGCTGTTTGTCATCTTCATTCAGAATTATTATCCTTGTACCTTTTGGGTCTTTACCGTTATCCATCAAAAATACTTTCGCAGATTTACAATTGGTATAATATCTCCTCTGAAGTTGATTATACCTTCAATATATTCAGGAGTATCGGGAATTTTGTGGATTCTATATACGGAACTATCTCCCTTACCTTGAGTATGTCTATGCCATAATGTTTATTATTCAGCTCAAAAATAACAAATTGTATCCTTGACATATTCTTATCCTCCTATCAAAATTTGCATTCCGGACTTCTAGAGCTCTCCATCCAAATCTCTTACCTGCTAGGAGGGACTTTCGTCAAAAAGTCTTTATCCTACTGCAAAATAACTTTAGAGTGTAAATATCCCTGTCTTTTCTTGAAGTTCTTTTGCTACAGAGCTTAAATCTTCTGACAAAGAAGCTACTTGCTCGATTGCTGCATTCTGTTCCTCCGTTGAAGCAGATACCTCTTGGGTTGCAGCTGCTATATCCTGGGATATATTTGAAATCTCATCTATTATATTAGTCATTTTGTTTTTTGTGTCTATAATATTTTCAATACAGTTTGAAGTGTTGCTAATTTTATCCACAATATCTTCAATTACTACTGCTATATTATTAAAAGTTTTCTCAGTATTCTCTACAGCAATGTTCTGCTCTGATACTACCTTCCCCGCATAATTCATAGACTCCTGTGCTTGGGCGATATCCGACTGAACTGTTGAGATAATTTCTTCTATACTATTACTTGATTTCGCAGTATTTTCTGCAAGCTTTCTTACTTCATCAGCTACAACAGCAAAGCCTTTTCCGGCTTCACCGGCACGGGCAGCTTCAATTGCGGCATTAAGCGCAAGCAAATTTGTCTGGGTAGATATATTAGTTATTGTAGCAATTATGTTGCCTATCTCTTTAGCTTTATCACCTAAATTGCATATTATATTTTCAACTGTATTTGTAACCTTACTGTTTTCATCAGATTTTTCCTTTAGCATCTTTATTGCTTCAATTCCTTTATAATTTGCAGACATAACTTGTGCAGAAGCACTTTCCCCTTGTTTAACATATATTGCCATTAAATCAAGCTCTCTAGAAAGCTGTGTAGTAATTTCAACCCCTTGCTGAACATTCTGTGCCTGGTTGTTTGCACCTTCTGCAACACCTGAAATTGCTCTGGCAACCTCCTCAATTGAAACAGCAGTTTCTTCAACCGTTGAGGCAAGTAGTCTGGATGAGTTGTATGTTAGGTTAGCAGCTTCTAAAATTTCTGTCACAAGATTTTTCATGCTGTTTACCATTAAATTATAACCACTGCTCAACTTACCCAGTTCGTTGTTGGACTCATAGCTACTGACATGAGTCAAATCTCCTTTGGAAGCTTTCTCTATTAGCTCTTTTATGGTGACAATAGGTATAGTAATACTCGAAGATATGAAATAAGTTAATAGCACTATTATTAACACCAAAGCAACTGCAATAATTATATTTCTTCTCATGATATTAGCCACAAAGCCTAAAGCATCCGATTTCTTTTGAACTGTTATAACAGCCCAATTATCTGATTTTCCCGGCAGCTGTATGCAGTTATATGCACTTATTACCAGGTCACCGTTATTGTCTTTGTACTCAGCTACTCCAGATTCGCCGGATAAAGCAGCTTCCGTAATTTCTTTAAGCTTTTTCGGTACTTTTATATCCACCAATTCAGCCATTTGGTTCCCATTTTCATCACTCATTACATTACCGCTGCTGTCTTTAAGAAGTACAGTTCTTTTCAGAGTTTTATAATTATATAGCTCAGCGACCTGATCACTTTCAGGGTGTGCAATTACGACACCTTCACCGTCTATTATATAAGCATAGAACCCTTTGTCACTGCTGAACCTTTCAACGGTTGACTGTAAAACGTCAAGCTTAAGATCCGCCCCCATTATCCCAATCATATTTGAAGCTGAATCATATATGGGAAAGAAAATTGATGTAACTGCAGCATTTCCTGAAAGTGAGTAATATGATTTACTTACAAAAGGCTCTCTGTTATTCATTATTTCAGTGAACCACCATCGGTTGGACCTGTCTCCAAGCTCTCCACTGGATCTGGCGGTCTGCATTCCATCCGTGCCCTGTATGAAAAGAAGTTCGAAAAAGCTATTTTGGGCACTGCTATATTCTAAAACTGGCTTTTGCCTTTCTCCGTCAAAACTTTCTACATCACTGTTATTTGCTATTTCGTCTGTTATACTGTACGCTTTCTCAACATACAGCTGTACATAATCCGCAATAGCACTGGCCATTGCTTTACCACTATCTTCTATCGTTGTTTGATAATCATTGCTAATAAAATAACTATTAAAAACATTTGATATTATAAATGGAACAATTACTAAGATAAGTGTCAGGAGTATTAATTTAAATTTAATTGATTTCACGCTTTACCTCCTCAAACAAGTCCAAAAGCAATGTTACATTCTTTTGGTTTAATTTTACTGCTCCCGAGCAAATCAATAAAGCAGTCAACAATGTCTCCATCAAACTGTGTCTGATGTCCACGTTCGATTTCATCTATTGCTTGCTGCAGAGAAAGTGCCATACTATATGGTCTGTCAGTAGTCATAGCGTCAAAGGAATCTGCTACAGCAATTATCTTGGATAGTAAGGGAATATCTCCCCCTGGTTTGTTTAGGATCTCTTTCGGAATTATTATCTTACCAATATCATGGAATAAAGATGCTACCCAAAGCAGCTTTACTTCCCTAACTGATAATCTCATTCGTTTACCGATTGCAGTTGAATAGTTTG
>JAWLHF010000157.1:0-5387 GCA_041690515.1 Clostridiaceae bacterium
GGTGAGCCGCAGCTTTGCATGGGGAATCATTGTCTTTATCACTCCTGTTATACCACATGCGATGCCGGTTAGGGAAGGGTCGTCAAAGCCGTAGGTTCCATATACGTGAAAGTATTTTGGCTTTGCTATGTCGAGCACCTTCTTGAAATAAGCAATTATTTCGTTTATAAATGCCTTATCTGCAAGATCCTTCAGGCTAAAGCCTTTTCGGCTTTTTTTCGCTTTCTCTTTCTTTTCTTCCTGCTGTTGGGGCTTTTCCTCTTCCTCTTCCGTCCTTCTGCTTTTCAGTTTATACACCCTTTTGTCCAGTAACCTCAAGGTTACATCAACAGCTTCCCCCTCTATTTCCGCATTTATTCCAAGGAACTTCCAGGCCCAGCCTACTGCAAGCTCTGCTCTCACTCTGCCGTCGGCGAGCACCTGTCCTGAGTAATTGAAGGGTATGACAAGAAGCAGCAGTATCAACCCCAATAGGCTCAGCAATATATAAAGCAGTATTTTTAGAATTAACAATAAAACAAGCATAGGGCCTACCCCCAAAATTTATTATCTTATATCTCTAACAGTTTCACTACACTTCTCTTAATTAAGGATACCATAAGGTTTCCTGTAACTGAAGCAGTCTTTTTGACCCCTCTGCCTATATATTTCTTGCCGGGGATATAATTTACAAAGTTCAGAGAATTCTTTCCTATTCCCCTTCCTATTCTTATGCTTCTCTTCAATGCATACTTAAGCTTTTCTTTTCTTTCCAGCTCTTCCATTTGCTCATCAACCAAGGTGGTTATAAGCATATCAAAGTTCTTGACCTCAGAGTCATCGCTAAAGAACTTCTCCAGTTCATCTTCCAGAGCCATTATGGTGTCAAGCTCCCTCCTGCATTCACCGCAGTAGTTCAAATGCTCCTTTAGAAAGATAAATTCCAACGGGTCAATGGTATTGTCCACATATTTCTGTATCAATTCCCTGTCAAATCCGCAGCTCATCAGCACACCTCCTGATTCAATGAACAGATTATTTGTTAAGTACATCCTTGAGTTTTTCCTTCAATATGTTCCTTGCCCTGTGAATATTTGTCTTCACAGTCCCTAAAGGCTCCCTCATCACTTCTGCAATCTCATCATAGCTCATTCCCTCATAGTATCTGAGATGCAATGCCATTCTGTATTTGGGCTTGAGGCTCTCCATATTCTCCCTTATCAGCCTTCCAAGCTCCTTGTCCAATAATTCACTTTCAACATCGGTCTGTGCAGCAACTACCTCTTCAAGGGCTTTCTCATCCTCACCCGCACCTTGCAGCGATACCGAATCATATCTAATACACCGCTTAAAATTGATGCACGTATTGACAGCAATTGCCCTGAACCATGGATGGAAAGGCATTTTTTCGTTAAATCCCGATATATTCTTAAACACTTTTATATAGACTTCCTGCGCAATATCCATTGCATCCTGTTCATTCTGAACATAACTATAGCATAACTTATATAAATACCGCTCATACATTTTGAATAGCTCGACGAAGGCCGCCTTGTCATGCCTCTTGCATCGAGCAACAATGCCGGCGTCTATTTGCACAGCATCACCCCCAGGCTATACAGTATAATACACATTAAATTTGAAATTGTTTCAACTTTTTCTGTTTTTTTTGACTTCTAAAATAAAATAAACAGGTAAAGCTATTTATAGATACTTCAATGCTGTATCAAAAGATTTTATGCCCAAATAACACATTCAATTCATAAAAATACACAAATTCTATATTATGAAAGGATGATGCTTGTGAAGGTCAAACAGATTATGACAACAGATGTCAGCACTGTCACACCTAATGATACAATCACCAAAGCCGCTTCGATCATGGAGCAGCTGAATGTGGGCTCAGTACCTGTAACAGATAACAATAGAGTCGTCGGCATTGTCACCGACAGGGATATAATCCTTCGAAGCGTAGCCAAGGGTGAGGGTGCCAATCAAAAGGTATCGGAAGTCATGACTCCCAGTGTCAAATGTGCCACTCCGGATATGGACGTCCATGCAGTCGCTGATATTATGGCAGAAAGCCAGGTGAGAAGGCTGCCGGTTGTTGATAATGATAAACTGGTTGGCATCGTGGCTATAGGTGACCTAGCCGTAGAGAACATTTTTGAAAACGAAGCCGGCGAGGCACTGCATAACATCTCAATGGGAGTAAGACACTAGAATACACCAAATCTCCGGAGCTCCGGAGATTTTTTCTGAGCTTCTTTATTACATATTACCACTTATTTCCTCGCTATAAAACCTGCTCTTTCAATATTTAATACTTTTTTGACAATATGGGGATTATATATAGGATTTCAGTTTACAGTAAGTACAGGTATGGAGAGGTGTAGGTTTTGCTTATTGTATTTATCAGGACTCTGATACTTTATGTGGTTATTGTGGTGGTAATCAGGCTGATGGGAAAAAGGCAGATCGGGCAGCTGCAGCCCTCCGAGCTTGTTGTTGCCCTTGTAATAGCGGATCTGGCTGCTGTTCCCATGGGGAATGTGGGAATTCCTCTAGTGAATGGCATAATCCCTATTGTTACACTGTTTATAATGGAAGAACTTTTGTCCTTCATATCCATGAAAAGTGTGAAAGCAAGGGGTGTAATATCAGGTAAACCCAGTATCCTAATTGAAAGGGGAATAATAATTGAAGAGGAGCTTAGAAGGCTTCGGTATAATTTGAACGATCTGCTTGAGCAGCTGCGATTGAAGAATTTTTCCAATCTTGAGGATATTGATTATGCCATACTGGAAACCAGCGGGCAGCTGAGCGTTATTCCCAAAGCCGAAAATAAGCCCGTCACAATCAAGGATATGGACTTCAATCCTAGAATCTATCATATGCCTGTGACAGTGATAATAGATGGCAGGCTGAATTCCGATAATCTGCACAAGGTGGGTCTGAGTAATGATTGGCTGCAAAATGAGCTTAAGCATAACAGAATAGAATCGGTAAAGGATGTATTCTTTGCTTATCTGAATCCTGAAAAGAAGCTTGTATATCAATTGAAAGGACGTTCCCGGAGAAAATGAGGTGAAATCTCTTGAAACCCATATTAATCATCAGTGTGCTTACAATACTGATTATTGCAGGAGGCTTATTAACCCTACATGCTTTGGACTCCGACTCACAAAAGCTTTATGACAGCCTTGCAGAACTGGAGAAGGACATAGAAAATCAAAACTGGGACAGTGCCTCAAAAAAACTGGAGGAATTCCATAGGCGATGGGATACGACAAGCTCCTTCTGGTCAATGCTTATTGACCACTATGAGATCGACAATGTCGAGCTGCTTCTGTCACAGCTTGCTTCCTATGTAAAAACCGAGGATAAGAGCGAGGCTATGTCACAGCTGGTTTCTTTGAAAACCCTTATAAAGCACATACCCTCTAAAGAGCATGTCAATTTTCAGAATATTTTTTGATGAGCTCCTCCATATCTTCCGGTATCTCTGCCCTTAAGGCCAGCTTCTCGTGGCTTATCGGGTGAAGCATATCGATTTTGTAGGCATGAAGCCCATGTCTTTTCATTTTGTCCTCACTGCCCCCGTACATCTCGTCTCCAACAAGAGGATGGCCTATGTGTGCCATATGGACTCTTATCTGATGGGTACGCCCAGTTTCCAGTACTATTGACAGGAGACTATAATCTTCATACCGTTCAAGCACCCTGTAGTGCGTAATAGCCCTGTCTCCGTCATCTCTTACCGTACGTTTTATTGACTGTGCTTTTTCTCTGACAATGGGTGCGTCTATAGTTCCAGAATTATTGAAAACTCTTCCCTCAACAATAGCCAGATATTCCTTCTTTGTATTGGCTTTTCCGCTTTCCAGGGACATAAGATGCTGGATGTGGGAGCTTTTTGCAAACACAACAAGTCCCGAGGTATTCTTATCAAGCCTGTTGACCGGTCTGATGGTGATATCCCTTCCCATCTCCATAAGATGGTACATCAGCCCGTTTGCCAAGGTACCCATAAAATGGTTTCTGGAAGGGTGGGTTGGGATTCCTGCTTCTTTGTTTATTACGATCAGGTAATCATCTTCATATTTTATGTCCAGCTCCATGTATTCAGGAAGGATGTTCTCTGAGTTCCTGTCCGGAAGCTCAAATTCTATCCTGTCCCCGGCTTTCAGCACTCTATCCGTGTATGCTGCATCTCCATTCACCTTTAGGGAACCGGATTTTTTCACTTTTATCATTCCGTTCCTGGACAGCATCAGTTTTCCCCTGAGATACTCCCCCAGCTTCAAGCCTTCGTATTCCTTTTCTATATAAAATGTATTATGGTTTTTCAAATTCAAACAACTCCAATTCCAGTAAAGCTGCAAGTCTGGCCATATCCTCAGGAAGTCCTGCATGCAGACTGATGATTCCCTTCCCTTCCGGATGCGGGAGCTCCATGTCCGAGGCATGTAAAGCCTGTCTCCCAATCAAGGGGCTTTCCTTTCCATACAGAGTATCTCCGATTATAGAACAGCCTGAATGGCTTAAATGCACCCTTATCTGATGGGTCCTGCCGGTTATCAGCTGAAGCCGCAATAATGAGAATCCCTTTGACCTGCTTAAGGTTTCATATATGGTTACTGCCGACAATCCGCTGGCATTAACCTTTCTTCTTATGAGATCTGCTTCATCTTTTCCTATAGGCAGGTCAATCACACCCTTATGCGGTTCTATTATACCTTCTGTAATGGCAGTATAGAACTTCCTGATACCGCCTGCCTTCATACTTTCATCCAGATACCTGTGGACTGCTGCGCTTTTTGGTATCACCACGATTCCTGAAGTATTCATATCCAGCCTGTTTAAAAGCCGCAGCGCTGACTTCTCCCCTTTCCTGCTGAAATGATGCGCCACTGCATTGAGAAGAGTCCCGCCAGGATGGTTGGGAGTCGGATGCACAAGCATATATGGAGGCTTATCCACCGCCAATATATACTCATCCTCATATATCACCGAAAGCCCTATATCTTCAGCCTCGATACCGCTTCTGTTTTCTTCTGACATATCAATTTCAAGGATATCCCCGGCTCTAAGCTTATTGTCCCTATAGGCCTTTTTTCCGTTGATACTCACTTTATTATCCTTTATGAGCTTTTTTGTCTGCCTTGAAGAAATGCCCAGGGAATCCGACATATACTCGGTAACCGGTATCCTGTCATCCTTCTTGTCAATAATATACTTATTTTGCATAGTAACGCCTCTTTATGCTTTATTATGTACTGTGATGCTTTAAATAATTATATCATATAGGTAGAAAAATGCGACACAGTCGCATTTTCGGTTGCAAGATGCAGGCACTGGGTCATGTCTCAGGGGTCCTGTTGCGAGTTTCGGGTGTTTATGCAGGG
>JAWLHF010000158.1:0-5323 GCA_041690515.1 Clostridiaceae bacterium
CCTGCTCTACTGTATAAGCGCTATCTGGCATAAAGTACCCGTCAATGGGGTTGATAATTCTATATGCTGTTGCAATACCTACTGCATCTAAAGCATCAGGAGATATTTCAAGATTGTCTCTTACCGAGGCTGGTGATCCTTGGGCAGGTGTGCTTGCGCCAACCAGCCTGGAAAACCTAATGGCAGCCTCTTTTCTTGTCATTGTTAAGCTCAGTTCATCAGTATGATCAATTAAACCGGCTAAAAATGCAAATTTGACATAATCCGGAGAGTCATCTGTAACCGTACTATCTGACAGTGAAATCTTGTAATTGTCAGATTGAAACAGGCGGCTTACTAATTCACTGTAACGCATTGAATACAGTTGAATGTACTCCCCTAGAGTAATAGGCCTTTGATAATTGCTTTTCAGTTTGTCAGGGATTAAACCCTGCTCAACTGCCTTCTGCACAACTGTCCTTGCCCATTCGGAGGGCTTGTTTTCAACTCCAACAAAGTAGGTATCGGCTGCCTTATTGACATCTGCCTTTGCCCTATTCTCTTTTATCCAACTAAAGTCGGTATTTATTGAAGCGTGTAGCGCAACCTTGGTGTTTGCTTCAGTCCAATAAAATTCACTGTAGGAGTTTTCAAGGGATAGCTGATTGACTAACCTTTGGGTTTCATCAGGAGACAACTCACCCAAGGCTGATATTTCATTTCTTAGATTTGCCATGTACTCCGAAACCAATCGGTTCACCATTTCATCCGTAATAGGCGGGTAAGTATAGTATGTCGCTACACCCTCTGCACTCAGGGATTTGAGGGATGGCTTGTCCTTTCTTTCAGCCGTCCGGAGTTTTCTTTCTATAGACTCAAATGCCTTTTCAAACTCAGATAAATCAGCTGCATAGATAGGATAAGTAAAACTGGAAACAGCAACAATCACTATCATAATTACGCAAATAATCTTATTTAGCATGATAACCCCCTCAAAATTAAAATAATGCATATATTTCATATATTACCATAATTAATAACCTTAAGAAAAGCTTTTATTCTTTAATCCACAGGCAGCTTAATCTGCAATCATGAAAAGTATACCAATATTTTTATGTAATATAATGATTGGACATTGTTTGCTATTTATTGAAACCTCGGGAATGATTCTTTTCGCTTTTCTATCATTTACTTTTACTTATAAAATAAAGGATAGGTGATGCGAATACCTATCCTTTATTAGCCTATTAGTTTATGCAATTTTTATAATAATATACAGGTTTATTAGTTACACTTCGAATATCCACAGTTCCTGCAGATTACGCAGCCGCCTTCGTGCTGTATTGTACTGCCGCATTCCGGACAGCTCTTCATGTTGTTGTTTGGATTGTAGAAAGCATTATACTTTGTTTTGCTGTCTTCCATCGTAGCAGCGTGGCAAGGATTTGCACAGAGGGAGCAGTTGCCTATGCAGCTTTCTCTTTCCTCAATCTCCACTGCAAGTTCATCTATGGTCTTTATGTCCTTGTGATCTACATTAAAATTCATGTATCTTTCAAGTGCCCTGCCTATTGCGTCGGGACAGGATAGTACTTTAAGGCCCTTCTGCCTTAGTGTTGAGTGGCATCTTATGCCCCTTAACTGCTCTATTATTTCAGCTATGTCTATGCCTGCTCTAAGAGCTATAGATATCAAACGGCTGGTAGCTTCAGACTGACTGGGGCAGCCTCCTGCTCTTCCGAGATTTGTAAATACCTCACAGATGCCGTTCTCATCAGAATTGACAGTTATGTACAGATTACCACAGCCTATCTTGACTTTCTCGGTAACTCCCATTGTTACATCAGGTCTTGTTCTTGGTGTCAAAACCTGACAATCCGGACATGACGTATCAGCAGTCATTGCAGCCTCTTCATTCTTAGTTTTATTTACCGAGCCTATATTCAACACCTGGAATTCACGGCTTCCGTCTCTGTATATCGTCACACCCTTGCAGCCCATTCTGTAAGCCATCATGTAAACATCCCTGACATCTTCCCTTGTAGCTGTATTGGCAAAGTTAACAGTCTTTGACACTGCGTTGTCAGTATATTTCTGAAAAGCCGACTGTATCTTTATATGCCATTCCGGCTGAATATCATGAGCTGTTACGAATACTCTCCGAACATCCTCGGGTATGCTCTTCATATCATGGATTGTACCGTGAGCTGCTATTTCCCTCATAAGCTTAGTGCTATAAAAACCTTTTTCCTTAGCAACCTTTTCAAAAAGCGGGTTTACTTCTGGCAGCTCATCATTATCCATTACATTCCTTACAAAGGAAAGTGCGAATAATGGCTCAATACCGCTTGATACTCCTGCTATTATTGATATAGTACCTGTCGGTGCAATTGTTGTTGTTGTTGCATTTCTTACCTTCATGCCCTTTTCTTTAAAAATACTATCTTCATAATGCCTGAAGGTTCCTCTCTTTTCCGCAAGCTTCACAGAAGCCTCTTTGGATCTGTCATTTATGAACTTCATAACATCTTCAGCTGCTTTTACAGCTTCGTTTGAATTATACGGAATCCCCAGCTCAATGAGCATGTCGGCAAATCCCATTACTCCAAGGCCAATTTTCCTTGTCCCTTTTGTCATTTCATCAACCATTGGAAGAGGATATTTATTGACATCTATGACGTTATCAAGGAAATGTACTGATTCATCAACAATTCTGCCCAACTTTGCATAATCAATTGCCGTTTTGGTCTTAGTTTTCTTTATGCATGACATCAAGTTGATTGAACCCAGATTACAGGATTCGTAGGGAAGCAGAGGCTGTTCGCCGCAAGGATTGGTGCTTTCTATCTCACCCAGCTTTGGAACCACATTGTCCCTGTTTATCCTGTCAAGGAATATTATTCCCGGTTCTCCGTTATTCCAGGCCATATCAACTATAAGATCATATACCTCTTTTGCATTAAGCCTACCTACAACTTTTTTTGATGCAGGATCTACCAGATCGTATTCCTCTCCCTTTTCTGCAGCGTCCATGAATTTTTCTGTGATAGCGATACTTATATTGAAATTGGTTATATCATTATTGTCCTTCTTACATTGTATGAATTCCAATATATCAGGATGATCCACCCTTAGAATCCCCATATTTGCACCTCTTCGGGTACCGCCCTGCTTAACTGCTTCAGTTGCAGAATTAAACACCTTCATAAAGCTGATAGGACCCGACGCCACACCTCCGGTGGTCATAACAGTAGAACCTTTGCTTCTTAAACGGCTGAAGCTGAAGCCTGTTCCTCCGCCGCTCTTATGTATCATTGCAGCATTCTTTATCGCATCAAATATACCTTCCATTGAATCTTCAACGGGGAGAACAAAGCATGCAGACAATTGTCCAAGCTCTCTCCCCGCATTCATCAAGGTAGGTGAATTTGGCACAAACTCAAGATTGCTCATTAAATTATAGAACTTTTCATTAGTTGCTTTGACATCAGCTGAACTGTCATACAAACTATCTGCAGCTGCTATTGTACTTGCAACTCTTCTGAACATCTGCTCAGGTGTTTCGATTACTTTACCCTCTACATCTTTTACAAGGTAGCGTTTCTCTAAGACTTTAATGGCGTTGCTTGTTAACACAGCTAATCACCACCTCCAAACCATATTTTGTATATTATTATGTCTGTATGCACTATATATTGTATCATATGGAAAATTATATTACTATTCATATTTCCCAATTTGTTTGTTAAAATTTCGACAATTAAGGCTATATCGGACCTAAATCCGACATAGCCTTTGTTATTCTTTACTCTTTTTTCAAGGCTCCCGCAGTGAATCTGTTTGCAGCATTCCATAACAGCCATTCTTCTGAGCCTGCATCATATGTTGCATCTATCTGAGCCCTCACCTCAGCAGGTCCATATTTTTTATACTTTGGAAGATATGAGGCTGTAAAGTCCTGAAGCCATGGTCTTAGTACAGCCTTTCGGTTTGTATCTGTTATAGCGTCTATCCTTTGCTTTGCCACTGTCATACTGCGGTTAACTATCTTATAGGGTTCAAAATCCGGTTCTGCAACTCCATAGCTTCCTTTCCCATAATGAGAAGGATAAACCATGGGACATATTACATCTACACTTCTAGAAATCGATTCCAGATGCTGACCGATACGCATGTCATCGGTGGCAGTCGTCACAAGACCAAACACATCTGCTGACACTACAATTCCTTTATTTTTAAGTCTGTCCCTTCCATATGAAAGAAATTCTGCAATAGCTTCTGCTTTGGATTTACCTTTCGCACTTGTACCATAGTCTATGATTTTGGTGTTACCATCAGTAGGAAATCTAACATAATCGAATTGTATCTCATCAAAACCTTTTATTGCAGCCTCTTCTGCTATATCAACAATGTAATCCCATGAATCTCTGTTATACGGATTTAGCCAGGACATACCATGGCGGTCTCTCCATATTCCTCCGCTGGTATTTTTCACAGCCAGATTGGCGTACTTGTCACCTGCTATCCTATCTTTAAAGGTAACTATCCTGGCTATAGAGTATATGTTATTGTCACGAAGAACCTTTATTAACGCATCAATATCTTTGATACGGACATTCTTATTTGCACCTGTGAACTGCACATCCGGAAGCTCGCTGGAATAGGTCATCAGCCCACTGTCATCCTTTACATCAATAACAACGGCATTCAGCTCTGTGTTCTTTATCAATTCGATAAGGTTGTTGAAACTATTTGTGTTTCCGGCTGTATAGCCTGTCATATAAATACCCTTGACCTTTGTCCTGTTTTTCATAAGCTCCCAATCAGGGCTCATCTGGCCTATATAATGCTCGTCACTGTCCTGTATTATGCTTGAACTGTTGGAGTACACGGGAACCGGCATATATACTGAAGTAACAAGAATAATTGCTGTACAAACCAACACAAACCCCAATAATAAACCACGACTTCTATCAATCATCATAAATACTCCTTCATAAAGACATTATTACCATGATTTCCCTCTGAGCATCATTGTTTTATATGTCTGTTTTAAATTATGTAATTCCTCAAAATAATATTAACAAACGAAATGTTAAATAACAACAAAAAAAGCGAAAAGGCGACAACAATGTATTGTCGCTTTTCATCCAAAAAATAAAAATGGCTCCCCAAGTTGGACTCGAACCAACGACCCTGCGGTTAACAGCCGCATGCTCTACCGACTGAGCTATTGAGGAGTATATACCTGGCGGCGATCTACTCTCCCAGGACCCTGCGGTCCAAGTACCATCGACACTGGAGAGCTTAACTTCTGTGTTCGGGATGGGAACAGGTGTGACCT
>JAWLHF010000159.1:0-5124 GCA_041690515.1 Clostridiaceae bacterium
CCTATAAACCAATAAAATGGCCGTGGATATCTTTGTAATTTTATACACCAAAATCAGATGATGATGTGACTCAACTGACACAGGTGAATTTTGATATGTAATGATGTATAATATAGTAATGTTGAAATTAAATCATATTTTATGACTGGCTGGTGATACGATGTTTGAGGTGCTTTCCTGGAGTTATAGATTTATATATGCCTTTATTGCGGCAGGTTTCGCTATTTCCTGCTATATTGCCTACTGTAAAAATATTTCGGCATTCAAATACCTTGCGCCTTTTTTGAATATTATAATGATTATTATGAACTTTGCACTGGTTTCATATTATTTTGAACCGCTGGAGCTTAAGGCTTTGTATATCGGAGGAGGCCTTGCCCTGACCTATTTGTTTTCAAGACTGATATTCGTCTGGTTTATGAAGTTGAACAGCCATCTAATGTTCGATATAGTTTTCCACCTTCTTTCTATCGGACTCAGCATACTATATAGACTCAGCCCTGAATACGGCACCAGACAGGCTTATTTTGCTGTTGCCGGCATATTATCGTTTTTTGCAGTCATCATATTCATGAGGAAGTTTGAAATACAGCAAAAACATAGCTTGCTGCTTGGAGGCGTGATACTTGTATTGCTGGTAGTGACGCAAATATGGGGTAAGGAAATTAACGGCTCAAAAAACTGGTTAGATCTCTCCTTCATTCGTGTGCAGCCTTCTGAATTTATAAAGCTTGTCTTTGTTTTCTTTACTGCCTGCATGCTTAATGAAGAGCTAAGCATCAGCAGATTTATGAAAATCGCAGGTTCAATGCTTGTGATTGTTATATTTTTCGTACTGCAGAGAGATATGGGATCTGCATTCTTGTTTTTCACAGTGTTTCTTATAATGCTATTCACCAAAGATATCAAGGGATTTTATACTGCAGCTTCTGCCGGAGCCGCAATAGGGGGAGCATTCATAAGCTACTTTGCCTTCTCCTATATAAAATTCCGTGTACTGGCCTGGGTAAACCCCTGGAAATATGTTGCAGGTAAATCCTATCAAATAACACAATCCCTTTTTGCAGTTGCTACAGGCGGACTTATAGGAACCGGTATCTTTCTTGGGAATCCCAAGTTCATACCGGCAGTTCATACTGATTTCATATTCTCTGCCATCTGTGAGGAAACAGGAATACTTGGCGGGATATTCCTACTGTCGGTATATGCACTTCTCAGCTTAATCGGCATGGAGATAAGCTCCAATTGCAAAAACCCCATATATGCCTCAGCTGCCTTGGGTCTAACCTCCCTCACAGTAATACAGACACTGATAATAGTATGCGGTGTATTGAATATAATACCGATAACGGGTGTAACACTGCCTTTTGTCAGCTATGGAGGCAGTTCGCTGATGTCACAATTCCTGAATGTCGGTATATTATACTATATCAACTCAAGGAATGAGGAATCCAATCCTGTTTCCACAGAAGAATATAATCAATCAACTGCAAATTTACAGGAGTGATTCATATGAAAAGCAGAGTAAGAATTATCAAATATATATACTTGTCATTTTTTGTACTGATATGCTTGTATCTTGTGTATTTCAACCTATTTGAATCCAGAGTGATATCTTCCAATTCATACAACAGAAGGCTCAGAGAGTCAAGTGAGAATATCATCAGGGGAAGCATACAGGACAGAAATGGAGAAAATTTGGTAAAAAGTGCAAAATATAAGACAGGGGTCAGACGAAAATATGTCTATCCAAGATACTTCTCCCATATCATAGGATATTCAAGTAAGACCTATGGTTCCTCAGGACTTGAAGCCTATTACAACAAGGAGTTGATGAACTCCAGTGATACTATGGAAACATTGAGAAGTAAGATCAATGCTTATTCTATAAGCGGCGACAATATAAAACTGACCCTGGACAGATCCCTTCAGGTTTATGCTGCTGATCAGCTACGGGGAAAGCAAGGGTCCATAGTGGTTCTCCGACCTTCAACGGGAGAAATCCTTGCTATGGTAAGCAAACCGGATTTTGATCCCTCCGGTATACAAAACGACTGGGATAACCTTATAAATAACAATAAGAGCCCCTTGCTCAACAGGGCATCAGAAGGCCTCTATCCTCCGGGCTCCATATTCAAGCTGGTTGTTGCATCCTTGGTATTGAAGAACAATCTTCAGGATATGGAAGTAGAATGTACAGGTGAAATCAATGTAGGCGGCTATGTGATCAAAGACAGTGAAGGAAAAGGCCATGGGAAAATCTCTCTTAAAGAAGCTCTTAGGCTTTCCTGCAATTCCTATTTCATACATCAGGGGATGCACCTTGGAAACAATAGTCTCCTAAATGAGGCGGCAAAGTTCAGGTTTAACAGGAGTACACAAACAGACATGAAAATTTCAAAAAGCATATTCCCCAATAAATCTGAGAATAAAAATGTTGCACAACAATCCATCGGCCAGGGAGATGTACTTATGACTCCGCTTCACGCTGCAATGATGACAGCCGGAATAGCCAATAAGGGCATAATGATGCTGCCATATGCTGTAAGCAGTATAACCAACAGTGAAAATGTCACCATAAAGGAGTTCAAACCTAAGCAGGTAGGTCAGGTAATGGACGTCAAAACTTCCGAAGCATTAAGGGACATGATGGTTGAAGTGGTTAAGTCCGGCACCGGCTCAAGGGCAAAAGTAAGCAATGTAAGCGTCGCAGGAAAGACAGGTACTGCTGAAGTGGGTGAGAACCGCAAATCTCATGCTTGGTTCGTAGGCTTTGCTCCCGCAGAAGAACCTGAGGTTGCAATCGCTGTACTGGTTGAAAATGGCGGCAGTGGAGGCAGTACGGCTGCTCCAATAGCCTCCAGAGTCCTAAAGAAAGCTCTCAGCATAATAAAATAACGGGTAGTACTGAAAACACTGAAATCACTGAATACACGTAATAAAAACTAAAATATCTCCGTGTAATTCCGTGAATGTTCTGTGTGTTCAGTGTTACCCGTTCTCTTTTATAAAAGACTTCCATCCGGCTTATATATGCATAATGGCTTCTGCAATCTTAAAATACGATAACAACGTAAGAGCATCCACCATTGTTGATATCAAAGGACTTGCCATTATTGCCGGATCCAGGTTCACTGCCTTTGCAACCAAAGGAAGCACTCCTCCGATTATCTTAGCAACAATAATCGTTATTATTAATGTAACACTTACAACCATCGCCACCGTAAAGGTATTGTGTCCAAGAAAGTACACCCTGCCAAAATTCACAACAGCCAGTGCAATTCCTACCATCAAGCTGATTCTGAGCTCTCTCCATATTACCTTGGGTACGTCGTTGATTGCCACTTCGCCAAGGGCGATACCTCTTATTACAAGGGTTGAGGATTGAGAACCCGCATTACCTCCGGTACCCATAAGCATAGGTATGAATACCGCCAGACCCACTGCCTTCTCCAGACTGCTCTGGAAGCTTTCTATTATGCTTCCTGTTATCGTTGCAGAAAGCATCAGGAACAGCAGCCAGAATATCCTCTGCTTTGCAAGAGTGATAATATCAGCCTTAAGATACTCCTCTTCGCTGGGAGCCAAACCGTGCATGATCTGTATGTCTTCTGATGCTTCCTCTTCAATTACGTCCACTATATCGTCTATAGTGATGATACCGACCAGCCTGTTTTCCTGATCAACAACGGGAATAGACAAAAGGTCATATTTCTTGAAGAGGTTTGCAACCTCTTCCTGATCATCAATGGTCCTAACCGAGATGGGATCTGTCTCCATTATATCTTCTACTGTCTTGTTAGGAGAAGCTGTAACCAGATCCTTCAGTGAAATAATGCCCTCCAGTTTTCTGTTATGGTTTGTCACATAACAGGTATATATAGTCTCTTTATCAACAGCTGTCCTCCTTATATGAAGCAGTGCCTCGTCAATTGTCAGCTCCTTTTTCAAATCCACCAGCTCTATTGTCATCAAGCTTCCTGCAGAGTTGTCAGGATAGTTCAGAAACTGGTTTATAAGGCTTCTTTCTGTCTCTGTGGAATACTTCAGTATCTTTTTCACAACACTTGAAGGCATTTCTTCAAGATAGTCGATCATATCGTCAAAATACAATTCCTCCAGTATTTCCTTAAGCTCGTTTTCCTTTATCATAAGTGAAAAGTTGGTCTGCTGTTTTACCGAAAGATGTGCAAACACCTCTACTGCGGTATCCTTGTGCAGCATCCGAAAAACAAGAAGACTGTTCTTTGTATCCAGCTCCTCCAGAATTTCCGCAATATCAGCCGGCTGCATATCTTCCAGCTCTTTTTTAATTGCAGGGTAGTTCTTAATTTCTATATACTCCTTGATGATGTTTTCCATAATCATTCCTCCCAATCCTGGGAAAAGCAGCTTCCTCCGGTGAAATAAACAGCTTTCCCCAATATTCTAACCATATTCCATTGCAATAATTACTGGGGCCAGCGTCCATTTAAATCACCTCCAAAAAAACTTTTATAAATAAAAAACCTTCCACCGAGTGAAAGGGAAATAAACAGTAATTGTATTACCATTTTCATCTTCACTCGCAGAGCTTTGGCACTATACAGCTTTGGATCACGATCCAGCTGCATTAGGTAGAACCTTACTTCGGTAATACCTGTTGGCCCATTGGCATCTCTCGATGTTTCCGGGCAGCAGCGTGTATCCATATAGGAGCCTCACCTAACGAAGATTAACTTGTCATATTCATTATAAGCCTATAAATTATTCATTTCAATACTTATACTATGAAAAAAGGCAAAAAAGGTTCAAATTTTATTAAATTCAGACTATTTGAAGAAATATCTACATATACTTGTCCGTATTTCGTTATCTTTCAATATTGCTTAATTATAGAATGATGCGACATATACGCATCATGGTTGCGGGGTCCGAGGTTGCGGGGTTTCGAGGTATGCTTGGGTACTCCTTATTGGTATGGGGGGCGGGTAACGCAGTGAAGAATCTTAACTTTCTTGTTCATCCCATGAAAAATCTTCATGCATTCCTTTAGGGTCTAGATCCTTCGCTTCACTCAGGATGACACAGAGGCTCAAGTAGTTATAATGCGACATTAGCGGACGCGCAATGCGCGCCCCTACA
>JAWLHF010000160.1:0-4997 GCA_041690515.1 Clostridiaceae bacterium
ATTATCGAGGGGAATATAAGGATCATCACCGATGAGGTTGAGACTGTGTTGAATATTGATGAAAATAATAACGGAACAATTGATGATGAAATATATGAATGTGCAAGGAAAGAGCTTCAGGATCCACCCCATATCCTTCTGGTGCATTTTCATTCCTATGATGATATGGGGCATAAGTATGGGCCTTACTCCAAGGAGTCAATAACCCAGCTTAGTCTGCTGGATACATACATAGAGGATATTGCAGAGGGATTTGCAGGAGATGTTATAATCACATCGGACCATGGAATGCATGATGAAGGAGAGGGAGGAAATCATGGGGTTTTTTCCTCTTCAGATATGTACATACCCATAATAATAAAATAGCGGAAAACAGGTGTAATATGAGAAAGTTACTAAGCAAGTTTACTATGTTCGACCTGGTTGTCATTGCTCTTACTGCAGCTCTGGGTATCGGTATTAAGCCAATAATAGTGCCTCTGGTACATATTGTAACAGGCCCTCTGTATATTCCCGGGGGAGCTGCCGCAGGAGGCTTTTATATGCTTTGGATAGTGCTGGCCATAGGTATGACCGGAAGAGTCGGAACAGGTACGCTGACCGGCTTTACACAGGCATTGCTGGTAATAATAACAGGAGCCTATGGAACCCATGGAGCTATCAGTATAATAACTTATACTCTGCCGGGCTTCGCAGTTGATATAGGAGCAAAAGTACTCGGAAGAGGACTTATGACTCCCGGAGGATTTTTTACTATGGGCATGCTGGCAAACATATCAGGTACATTTTTATCCTCATTGGTATTTTTTAGACTTCCTCTGATTCCACTGCTTCTGTCCCTTTCCACCGCATCGTTGTCAGGGGGGCTTGGGGGACTTATAGCTTATAGGATAGTAAGAGAATTGAGCGGGACACGTATTATCAACCATATGGACAGGCAGGGTGATATGAATGAAAAATAGGAAAATGACTATAATCATCATAATTCTGGCAAGTGTTACACTTTTGCTGGGCTACATGAATATGAGGGACATGGAAGGTGTGTCTGCCAAGGACGGCAGAATTAGCTTTGTATCAGGCAGCGGTGCTGCAGAGCTTGACTTTGATGAAATAACCTCCCTGCCACATTACGAGTTCACAGCAGTAGAGGATACCTCAAGCGCAGGTCCTTCCTCCCGTAAGTTCAAGGGAGTGTTGCTTAGGGAGGTACTAAACAGAGCGTCAATCACAGATGATATGATAAAGGCCTCAAAAAAGGTTGTTATAAAAGGATTGGACGGTTATGCCGTAGCATTGGCTGCTGATGAAATCCTGTCGGGCAGCAGCGTTTACCTGGCTTTTGAAAAAGACGGGAAGCCTCTTGGAAGTATGAAAAAAGGCGGAAGCGGACCTTTTCAGATGATATCAAGGACTGATTCTTTCAGCCAGCGTTGGTGTAAATATGTAACAGAGGTAAGCATTGAATGAGGAGTTTGATAGAAGTAAGGAATCTGTCATTTAAATATTCAGAGTCAGGGCCTTTTATTCTGGACTCGATAAGTACAAACATTCAAAAGGGCAGCATTACTGCTGTTGCTGGTCTCAGCGGGTGCGGGAAAAGCACATTTGCTTTTTGTCTCTGCGGTGCAATACCAAAGAGTCTGCCCGGGATATTGGAAGGGGATATCCTGGTAGATGGAAGTGATATCAAGGGAATCCCCCTATCAAGTCTTGCTCGGAAGGTGGGTATTGTGTTTCAGGATGTGGATAACCAGCTTTTCCTGCCTACTGTGGAGGCGGAAATAGCATTTGCTCCGGAAAATCAGAACCTTCACTATGACGAGATAGAGGAGATAGTGGAAGGAGTGATTAAGACTCTGGATATAGAGCACTTAAGGGATAGGAACCCATCCCGGCTTTCCGGGGGGGAGAAGCATTTGGCGGCAATAGCATCGGTATTAAGTCTGAATCCTGATATAATTATTCTGGATGAAGTGTTTTCCGAACTGGATCAAGAAAAAAAGAAGCTTATGGCTGACACTATACAAATGCTGAAAAAACAGGGGAAGACCATCATAATGATAGATCATGACATTGAGAACCTGATGATTGCAGATACCATCCTTCTTATGAAAGACGGCAGTATAGAGGATAGAATTGAGGTAGATGAAGATTATGAGCTTTTATGCAGTAGACTCCGTGACTTTTTCCTATACCGGAAGGAATGACCTCTTTAAAGCCATAAGCTTTAGTCTGGAGGAGAATGAATGTATTGGCATTGTCGGAGCAAACGGCTCAGGGAAGACCACCCTGGCGAAGCTTATGATGGGTATTCTTAAACCTCATAATGGCGATATATACTTGGAAGGCGGAAATACACAGGATATTTCACTATCAGAAATAGGCAGTAAGGTCGGATATGTTTTCCAAAACCCTGATAAGCAGCTATTCTGCCCTACAGTTCAGGAACAGATGGAATTCAGCTCAAAATATGGTGGTGCCAATTGTGCTGACAGAGCAGACTATTATCTGGAGCTTTTTGACCTTGCAAAGCTAAAGAGTTCTTCCACACTGGAGCTGAGCAGGGGAGAAAAGCAGAGGCTGGCCCTTGCTTCCGTGATGTCGAGGAATGTGAGGTTTGTGATAATGGATGAGCCTACTACAGGTTTGGATATTCTGCGTAAGCAGCAGTTGGAAAACTGCCTTTTGTCATTAAGGGAAGAAGGAAAAGGTTATATGCTCATAAGCCACGAATCAGGATTTATGTCAAGACATACCGACAGAGTCATGGGGCTTAAGCCGGAAGGGGTTGAATACTTGCGATGAATTTTGATCCCAGAACAAAATTGATAATGGTTTTCCTGATCTCTTCCGCAGCAGTTTTTATCAGAGAAATCACTTCCCTGTTTTTTTTACTGCTGATGACAATGTTCTTATGCAGGTATTTTTCAATTTCCTTGTGGTCTTCAATAAGAAAGCTTAGGAGACTATGGAGCTTCTTTTTCGTACTGGCTTTTATTCAGAGTATGTTCACCACGGGAGGAGAAGTGCTTGTAAGAGCAGGGGATTTTAGGATATTGACTACGGCAGGTTTGTACAGCGGTGTTTCTATAATACTTAGAATGGCAATAATTATCTATTCTGCTCTAATAATAGCCAATACACCGGCTTTGGATATCATATACGGCCTCATTGCCATGAAGCTGCCCTATGAAATAGCTTTTATGGTACTATTGGCTATGAAGTTTCTTCCGCTTTTCCGGGAGGAGTTTGTGGACTCAATCACTGCTGTCCAATTGGCAGGGGTCGACATATATAGGATACCTGTTAAAAAGAAGCTTTCAATATATGCCTATATATTGACACCATCTGTAATAAAGGCTTTAAGCAGAGCCAGATACATATCTCTTTCAATGGAATGCAGAGGCTTTAGGGCACACCCGGAAAGAACCTCCTATATAAGGCTCAGAATGGGTAAGGGGGACTACCTGGGTATTTTTGCAGCAGCAACAGCTATTTTTATGATTATATCTTTCAACTTTTAAATTTTATCTAGGAGGAAGACATATTGAAGGTTTTTTCGGTTTATGGCTATTCACAATCAGGAAAAACAACAACTGTGGAGTGTCTTATAAAAGAGCTCATGCGGCGTAATTATACTGTGGGGACAGTAAAAGATATTCACTTTGAAGAATTTGCAATAGATACCGAAGGCTCAAATACTGACAGGCACAGAAAAGCAGGTGCTGAACTGGTTACAGCCAGAGGGCTGTACGAAACGGATATAATGTTTACCGGGAAGCTTCCAATGGAAGAGATATTGAAATTCTATAATCAGGATTTTGTGATACTGGAAGGAGTCACTGATTTTGACGTACCCAGAATACTATGTGCATCCAATCTTTTAGATGTGGAGAAGCGTATGCACCCGGATGTTTTTGTATTAAGCGGAGTCATAAGCAATACCATATCCAATTACGGAAGACTTCCGGTAATCGATGGAGTCAGGAATATTGAGAAGCTTGCCGACCTTGTGGAAAATACTGCCAGGGTTTGGGAGTCAAAGTAATGGATATAGAAATACTGGAAAGATTCAGAAGCAAACGCAATCAGGTCTTTAAGGTAAATATACATACCTCGGCATCTGCTGCCCCGGCAGTAATGAAGATATATGAAGAACAGAGACGGGGCCTGCTGCATGAGGAGTACAATAATCTTCAAATGCTCCGAAAGTCAGGCTTGACCGTTCCTGAAATAATATATCTGGACAAGGATAGGATCTATATGGAATACATACAGGGTAAGCTGGTCAATGATCTGGTGCAGGAGCTTGTCCTGGGTGACTGGATAGAGGAATTGTCCCGGTGGCTGTGTCGATTTCATCAAATATCCGGAAGAACAGGTAACCTGTTGAAGGGTGATGTGAACCTTAGAAATTTTATTTACGACAGGGGAAATATATATGGATTGGATTTTGAAGAACTAAGCAGTGGAGACAAGAGAACCGATCTGGGGAATATATGTTTTTTCATTCTCACCAATAATCCATCCTTTACTAATGAAAAGCATAGGATAATGAGGAGGCTTCTGCAGGGCTATGAAAAGTGTATGGGGGCAGAGCTTCAGGATATGGGGAGATATCTCCTCCAAAGCAGAGCAGAAGCAAAACTCAGGAGAAGCATAGTCAGGTGAAGCTTGAAGACAGACATAGACTTGCGTTGACAAAAAATTAACGTTATAATATATATGATTTCCAACAAAGCTATAATATGGAATACTCCGATTTCATGCAGCTAAACAAATGAATGTTTGCAAGGTGCATGGAACGATAGGGTAGAGGGGGAAACCACACTACCTTCCAATGCGAAAAGGAGTAACAAAAGCACATCGACTTCTTTTTGCATAGAAAAGAAGTTTTTTTGTTGTTCAGATTTCATTTTTATAAAGGGAGACTGGAAAAAAATAATAAAATGGGAGGAAAGTAATATGAACCAATTAACCGGGAGGAAGGCTCTGCT
>JAWLHF010000161.1:0-4996 GCA_041690515.1 Clostridiaceae bacterium
AATATATGATTTAAATCACATTATCGGAAAATATAATATGATAACATGAAATCACTAAGAACAGTGAATGATTTTTACATAGCATAACAACCTATAAATTCTGATAAAAATGCAAAGAATAGCCACATTGGATAATAGAAAGGAGAGGTTTATATGAGTAGATTTAGCAGTTCACATTCCATAGGAGAAATAGTATCTGAAATGCCAAAAGCCGGCGATATATTCAAGGAGTATAGGATTGATTTTTGCTGCGGCGGCAACAGGCCTCTAAAAGAGGCAATAAAGGAGCAGGGGCTGGATGAAGCAGAGGTAATAGGCAGGATTAACCGGGCTTATGAGGAAGTACAGAAGAAAAGCAATGAGCATCTGGATTTCAAAATGATGCCCCCCAGTGAGCTGATTGACCATATTGTGAACACTCACCATGCCTATTTAAGACGGGAGCTTCCGCAAATAAGCGATTATGTGAATACTATCCTGAGAGTGCATGGCAAAGCCCATGGGGATGTCCTCTTCAAGGTACATAAGCTATTTCACACTCTGAAGGCAGATTTGGAGCAGCATCTGATAAAGGAAGAAGAAATACTGTTTCCTATGATAAAGGATTATGATAATAAACCTTCTATGGAAATGGTGAATAGGGTGGCTTCGGTAATAAGAGAGCTGGAGGATGAGCATGAAGGAGCCGGAGGGATACTTAAGGAATTAAGGGAAATCACAGGCAATTTTACAGCCCCTGAAGACGGATGTGGGACTTACAGACTTACATTCCAGAAATTGGAGGAGCTTGAGTCAGATCTGTTCCAGCATATACATCTTGAAAACAACATATTGTTCAGAGCTTTCGGTGTTGATCTGAATTAATCTGGTTCAAGGAGCTGATATTATGTCCAGGGAAATAGACATGAAAAAAACTGTTTATGAGCTTTCAAAAGAAGATCCTGAAATTGTGGGTATTATGAAGGAACTTGGTTTTGAGAGCATAGCAAATGAGGGGATGCTTAACACTGCCGGACGCTTTATGACAATCCCCAAGGGTGCGGCTATGAAGAACATCAGTATGGATAGGATAAGAGATGTTTTCAAAGGCAAAGGTTATATAGTAAAGGAGTGAATATGCAATGAGTGAAATCATAAACAACCGTGAGTACAGGCAAAAGGTGCTGAAGGACATTATTATGGAACTGCACGCAGGTAAGACGGTGGAAGAGGTCAAGTCAAGGTTTGAAGAACTGATAAAGGGCATATCCTCTACAGAGATAGGGGAAATGGAACAGGCCTTGATCATGGACGGAATGCCGGTAGAGGAGATACAAAGGCTGTGTGATGTTCATGCAGCGGTTTTCAAAGGCTCGATAGAAGATATCCATAAGGTACAGAAGCCGGATGAAACACCGGGACATCCAATACACACCTTCAAGCTGGAGAATCGGGAGCTGGAAAAGCTCATAAATGGAAAGCTGAAGCCTCATTTGGAAGAATTCAAGGTATCAGATAGTAAGGAGAACATATACAAGCTGCTGGAAGACATCAACCTGCTTCTGGACATCGACAAGCACTACAGCAGAAAAGAGAATCTGCTGTTCCCCTACATGGAGAAGTATGGCATAACAGCACCTCCCAAGGTGATGTGGGGTGTGGATGACGAGATAAGGGCGGCAATAAAGGAAGTAAAGGGAATGCTTCTAAACTATGATGGGGAGAAGGAGCAGATTTTTGCAAAGGCGGAAGAAGCAATAAACAGAGTTATAGAGATGATATTCAAGGAGGAGAATATTCTTTTTCCGATGGTCATAGAGACTCTGTCAGAAGACGAATGGCTGACTATTGCGGACGAGAGCGATGAGATAGGCTATTGCCTGGTTGCTCCTCAGAGCAAATGGAAGCCGGAAAGAACAGATGTTGAGGAGAATCAAAAGGGAGAAGGGAAGGTTCCCGGCGAAGGATATATAAAATTTGAGACAGGACTTCTGACAGCAAAGGAAATAGGCCTTATGTTCAACAATCTTCCATTGGATATAACCTTTGTAGATAAGGATGGAGCAGTCAAGTACTTCTCTCAGGGAAAGGAGAGGATCTTTCCCAGGACAAAAGCGATCATCGGAAGGCAGGTGCACAACTGTCATCCCCCTGCCAGCGTCCATATAGTCGAAAAGCTGGTGGAAGACTTCAAATCAGGCAAAAAGGACAGCGAGGACTTTTGGATCAAAATGGGCGACAAATATGTATACATCAGGTATTTTGCAATTAGGGACGAGAACGGGGACTATGCAGGTACCATGGAAGTGACACAGAATATAAAGCCTATACAAGAGATATCGGGTGAGAAAAGACTTGTATCCGACTAAAAAATACACAAGTTGAGAGAATATTTAATGTAATAAGATTAGCATATATGTTCATAGATTAATATTGCATAATATAATCAGCATAAGAGGAATATCAAGCATCAGGAGGTGAATCCGGGGAAAAAATAAAATAAGGAGGAGCAGTTTTGAAAGTATTCTGCAGATAAGAAAGAGTAGATACACTGCATTTATTAAGCAGATTAACCGGTAAAAACATGCAAGACCTTGTATAACAAGCTATTTCGAGTTACTGAACTAATAAGTTTATAGAGAGATTAACAAAACACCAATTCTGAATCTGGAGATAATACTGATTACTGGGGGTATCTGAGGATGCCTCCATTTTTTTGACAATGCAGAAAACACCGATTTTGGGCAGTTCCATGATATAATAGTGATTGTCGCATTTCATTACACTATATACTTTGAAAGGTGCATTAGGATGAAGAAGATTGATGAACTATTGAAGAAGATTGAAGAGCTGAGATCGGAAATGAACAATATAATAGATATAAGAGATAATCTGCAGGACAATGAAATACTCCATATCAGCAGACGCTTGGACGGGTATCTGGTTGAATACCAAAGATTGCTGAGAAATAAAAAGCATGTCGAAATTGAGAGTAACGTAGAAGATGAAAATGGCTAAGATACATTGATTTTTCATATGTATAGGTTTATAATTTAATAAAAAGAAGCATTCCTGAAATGTGCGTTGGGTTAGTAATCTTAAGCCTCAATTATCATAAGGGAGCTTGAGTATTAAGGTGGAAACCGGGCTGGCAATGACCAGAGGGTTGAAGCATGAATCAGAGCACCCACCTGCTCAGTGGCAGGTTTTAAGATTATAACAGACGGCATTTTGGGAGTACAAGATATGCCCATGGGTTATTATTTTCCAATTTACGGAATATAATAATTTATGGGCATTTTGTTGTGGAGGGGTTTTGATGTTTAATCATGAGACAACTGCTGGTGAAGCGGACAATAGGATTCATGACCAGGTATTCATAGACAGCATAGACAGAAGGGAAAGAATCAGCAGATTTCTTACGGAAAATTTTGGAATCGATGATGCTGCTGCAAGAGATGAACAGCTTGCCGCTGACATTCTGGAGCAGCTCCTAAGGGAGAATAATCCATTGCTGGAGGACATCTTTGATGATGCAATAATATTCCTCAGCGAGCTGGAAGAGGATATTCCTGCATATGTGTCCAGGGACAGCAGCAGAAGAGCAAACAGCTTCTACGACAGAGCAAAGGCAAAAGCATATATTGATACATATTGGAAAAATTACAATCCCGCATATCCCTCATTCCATCACGGAGGCGGCGACTGTACGAATTTTATCTCGCAGGTGCTGTATGCCGGAGGCATGCCCTGGGCAGATGACGGGAACCCCGCAAACCACAAAAAGAGTACCAATTGGTATTGTAAGCAGGGAGCTACTGCTAAAGACAGCGAGAAGCGCATAACCTTTTCATGGAAGATATCGGCAGTATTTAAGGCTCACTGGATCAAAAGGGTGGCAGTTCATAATATATACAGCTATACAGATTCCATAAGGAGAATAGAGGAGATATCCAACGGTGTATACATTGGAGATGTGGTACAGTTCTGCTATTCCAGTGGAGTGCCATACCACACTCTTGTAGTTACGGGGTTCAACAAAGATCCGGAGTATCACATCAGAGATATTGTCCTTGCATCCCATGATATAGATTCCAACACCAGGTCACTTTACAGGACCATGCTTAAGTATCCGTCAGATTACAGGCTCAGGGTTTATAATATTAAGATAGGGGAATAGACAATAGATGTTGCCTCTCAGTAAAGCTGAGGGGTAATTTTTTTGTATTAGCCACAAAGCATGTAACACATTGGCAGGCTGAGGAATAATATGGAAGGGAAAATGTATAAAAGGGGGTTTAAAAATGGCCAAGGGTTATACCTATAACCATATGTACAAACCGGAAATGCTTGTAGCGCCACACTATGAGATACCGGTCATGGGGCCTGAGTTCAATCTTGCGACAGCTTACATTCCGTATCAGGTTCTTCAGAAGGTATATGAGCCAATGAAGGGTTTGATGAAGGGTACGATTTTTCCGGAGTTGTACCGCCCGTATGTGAAGATGAAAAAGGACAGGGAAGATTAAGGAAAGGAAGGTATAGAGATGGATATAAGCAGAGACAGACTGGAACTGCTTAAGGAGATAATGGCGGTTGACTTCTCTTTGGTAGAGCTTAACCTGTATCTTGACACACATCCGATGGACCAGAGAGCGCTTAGACTTCACAATGAATATGTCATGAAATCCAAGATGCTTAGGGAAAAGTATGAAGAGGATTATGCTCCCATAACCCACAGATTTATCAGCGATTGCCCGTGGGAATGGATAGAAGATCCATGGCCCTGGGAGATTGACTATGAGATGGGAGGGCGATAGTGTATGTGGATATATGAGAAAAAGCTTCAATTCCCGGCTTGGGTTGAGGGTTGCGACCTGCATATAGCAAAACTTCTTTTTGCGCAATACGGAGGCCCTGATAGTGAGCTTTCTGCTGGCCTGAGATATTTGTCACAGAGATATACAATGCCAATACCGGAAGCAAAGGCAGTGCTCACGGATATAGGAACCGAAGA
>JAWLHF010000162.1:0-4976 GCA_041690515.1 Clostridiaceae bacterium
TAAACCTTTACTGAGGAGGCCTTTCAGTGGAAACCGTTCAATTTCAGAGTTATGTATTTTCATATTCAGTGTACGGAGGAGTGCTAATAGGAATATTGTATGATATTTACAGAGTCTTAAGAGGCAGAAGACGAAATGAGTTGTTGATAACCTCATTGTGGGATGTACTTTTTCTTTTATCAGTGTTTGGGGTAGTGGTATGGGCGGTTTTTTCCAGCAGCTATGGGGATATCAGAGGTTATGTATTCATAGGGTTTGTGGTAGGATTTTATTTGTATGAGAAGCTGCTCGGCAGGATAGCGGCGGGGTTATTTTACTTTCTGATCAGAACAGTCTCAGGTTTTTTAAAAAAAACAAACAACATTCTAGTATTACCTATAAAACTGGTCTGCTCATTTCTACATAGGTGTTACTGCAGTATAGCAGGAATGTTCAGAAGAGTAAAAGGCAGATTAAGAAAAGTAAGGAGACTGCCGAAACAAGTTATATATGACTCCAGAAAATATTATGGTTTGATAGTGAAAAAAAGAAGAAAGAGAAACCGTGGTAATTAAATTACCAATTTGAATGCCAATATAAAAGGATTTTTCTGCATACCGTCGAATATAGTTTATATGGCATATATGAGAAATTGATGAACTTAAGGTAATATATGTAATAGTTGTACATACTATATACTATACACATATTAAAGAGTATTGAGGGGATACGTATGAAAAAGCGAAAGCTAAGATTCAAGAATTTATTTATGGTCGTTTTTATGGTTTATGCTGTAATCACAATAATAAATCAACAGTTTGCAATTTCTGAGCTTAAAGAGGTAGAGCAGGCTGCGGTCTCAAAGATAGAATCTGTTAAGAAGGATAATGACAAGCTATTGGAAATGATAAATAATGCGACATCTGTTGAATATATAGAAAAAATGGCCAGAGAACAGCTTGGCTTGGTCAAATCCGGTGAAAGAGTATATATAGACCAATCTTCTGCTGATAATAATATACAAAATAGGGATAATTAGGCACAATATTGACAGCAGAAGGGTTTTAATATATTATATCCATAGCAGTTCTATTGTAGATATATCACACTATGCATTTTACTGTGACTCTAAATAGTGGGGTATATTTTCCGCAATTCATATGTTGTGAAAACACATACTTGCAATACAAAAGGTAATGCTTTTACTACTTTTGTACATAATAAAATTTTTCACGACATGTATTATTAAAGGAGGAGTTTTTTATATATGCCTATAGAGGAAGGTAAGGTAGTTGAGGGTGTAGTCTCAAGTATAACAAGCTTTGGGGCATTCATTCAGCTGCCGGAGGGTAAGATGGGTCTGGTTCACATATCAGAAATTGCAGATACCTATGTGAAGGACATAAAGCACTTTATTAAGGAGAAGGATAAAGTAAAAGTTAAGGTGTTGTCTGTTGAAAAAAACGGAAAGATAAATCTTTCAATAAAACAGGCGCAGGTAATTAAGCGAACATTTAGACCAATGGAAATCGATTGGGAGCAGGAATCGAAAAAGAACCAGGGAAACTCATTCGAAGACCGTCTTTCAAAGTTCCTTAAGGATAGCGATGAAAAGCTTCAACAGCTCAAGAAGAATACCGACTCAAAACGTAATGGCGGATATAGAAAAAATGATGGACTGCAGAGAGGCTAATGTAATCTTTTGAAAAGAATTTTACTAACAGCAATCATTATTATCATATATTTATAGTATGAACTAACTGTCAGCACAGCTGGCAGTTTCTAATGAGCAGGGTTATTTTTCATATTGACCTGCCTTGCTCAGTTAAATAAGTTTATAAAAGGCTTCTATGTTATTGTGGTAATTCAGCAGGAGCCTTTTTTGTTATTTGCCTGTAAATATGGAATAATAAAAGGAGAAGCGAATGAAAAGAACAGCTGCTATTGACATTGGTACAAATTCAATGAGATTGATGCTCTGTGAAATCACAAAAGATTCCATAGGAAAAAAGGAAAAAGAGCTTATTGTAACCAGAATAGGCAAGGATGTCTCAAAAACCGGAATTATAACCGAACAGGCGATGGTAAGGAACATTGATGCATTGAAGTATTTCAGGAACAAAGCTGAAAGATACGGTGCGGAACAGGTATACGTCATAGCGACAAGTGCAGTCCGTGATGCAGGGAACGGGGATTTGTTCGTTGCACAGGCTAAAGACCAGGCAGGTGTAAATGTTAGGATTATCAGCGGAGATGAAGAAGCGGAACTGGGACTCAAGGGTGTAATGAGTGAAATTGAAGATCCAAAAGAAACGGTGCTTGTCATCGATATTGGCGGAGGAAGCACAGAGCTTGTGCTGGGCAGTAAGAGCAGTATGGATTATTCGATAAGCATACCTGCTGGTGCGGTAAGGATGACCGAACAGTTTACTGCAGAAAGTCCCATTAGCAATGAAAGTGTAGTCAGTATGGAAAACCGGCTTCAGAAGCTCTTCAGAGAGCCGCTGGAGTACCTGAGAGGAAAAAGAATAGACAGGATTATCGCCATAGGAGGCACAGCTACGACTGCAGCAGCCATATATCATAATCTGGGCATATATGATCCGGAAATTGTACATAATACAGTCATAGACAGAGGATTTATCGGTAGTACCTTTATAAGGCTAAAGAATATGTCAGTCAAGGAACGGTATGAGGTCAAAGGATTGCATAAGGAAAGGGCAGATGTGATTCCTGCCGGGCTGTATATTCTGAAACATATTCTTGAAGGCTTGGAAAAGGACAGTTTGACAATAAGTGAGAATGATAACCTTGAGGGAATCATAGTGAAATATGTCATCGATAATGGGCATATATGAAAATTTGAAAGCATCAGGATATAAATACCACCAAAAAAGGTATTGACGTTTGAAGGTAAAGAAGATATAATAGTATTTGTCGTTAAACACGGTATCGATATTGAATGCACAAGGTGTTGTGTGGGTTCAATAACAAGAGAAGGGTTTTTCGAAATGTGGATTGTCAATGATCGTTGTCATGAAACGAATTGTACGGTTAGGCCGAAGTGGCGGAACTGGCAGACGCACAGGACTTAAAATCCTGCGGTCCTTCAAGACCGTACCGGTTCGATTCCGGTCTTCGGCACCATAATCATCGCGGGGTAGAGCAGTTGGTAGCTCGTCGGGCTCATAACCCGGAGGTCGTGGGTTCAAGTCCCTCCCCCGCAACCAATGCTTATGACAGGCAAATGCCTTTCATATATATAAATGGCGGCGTAGCTCAGCTGGCTAGAGCACTCGGTTCATACCCGAGCGGTCGTTGGTTCGAATCTGACCGCCGCTACCAAAAAGTATACGATACTCAGACTTAGGTCTGAGTTTTTTATTTTATCTTGCTTATAAGCTTGTTCAAGCATTATGTTAATGCTTGAACAAGCTTATATTACGTGCTAAAATCATAGTGTAGCTAATATATAATAATTAATGCAATGATAAAAAGGAGGAATTGACATGGTTGAAAAAATGAAAAGACCCGAAAACATCGTAAAGTTTATTCTATTGAATCTTCTTGGAGTTTTTATGTTCTTTGTACCTATAACCATCAACAACGCAAACTCCATACCAATCGACCACATCGTGACGTATATTCGTCAAATCCCTAACTTTGGTGTAGTCTATGCCGGAATTATAATTATTGTTGGTGCAGTGCTGCCAATCATGAGAAAAACCTGGAATAAGGATGCAGTTACAACGGTTTTTTCAATTTTTAAGGTGTTAGGAATTTTAGTATTTTTTATTGCAATATTCAAACTTGGGCCGGAGAGGATACAAACTCCAGGAATGCTGCCTTTTGTTTTCAATAAGGTAGTTATCCCTGTAACAATGTTGGTTCCTGTGGGAGCAGTATTCCTAGCTTTCCTGATGAATTACGGACTTATGGAATTTGTAGGCGTTTTCATGCGTCCTATCATGCGTCCAATATGGAAGACTCCTGGTCGTTCTGCTGTCGATGCAGTGGCTTCTTTCGTTGGCAGCTATTCAGTAGGACTTCTTATTACCAATAGAGTGTATAAAGAAGGCTATTATTCCACAAAGGAAGCAAGTATCATAGCAACAGGATTTTCAACAGTTTCTGCAACCTTCATGGTTGTTGTGGCAAAGACATTGGGATTGATGGACAAATGGAACCTGTACTTCTGGGGTACACTGATTATAACCTTTATAGTAACAGCAATTACTACCAGACTATATCCATTAGCGAAGAAACCGGACAGTGGATATAATGATATGAAGGTAATACCTGAGCCTAAAGCAGAAAAAGGAAAGCTGCTTTCAACCGCTCTTAATGAAGGACTTAAGGCTTGTGCGGCTGCTCCTGGTGTAGGAGAGGGAATTATAAAGAATTTCAAAGACGGTATAGGTCTTGCTCTTTCAATAGGTCCTACACTGATGTCCATTGGATTCTTTGGCCTTGTGCTGGCCGAGTACACTCCTGTGTTTGATATCATAGGATATATATTCCTACCTATTACAATGCTCCTTGGTTTTGGAGCTGAAGCTGCCTTGCTTGCAAAGGGCTGTGCAATAAGCCTTGCGGAAATGTTTCTTCCTGCCAGCATAGTTGCTTCTGCTTCACCGGCTGTTCAAGCGGTTGTAGCTATAGTATGCGTTTCTGAGATATTGTTCTTCTCAGCATCCATACCATGTATTTTATCAACAGAAATCAAAGTTGATATTAAGGACCTTTTGATTATCTGGGTGGAAAGGATTATTCTTTCATTATTATTGGCAACACCGTTCGTTTACCTTTTTATCGCATAAAATACAAACTAACTGAAAAACAGTTATATCGCAATATTAGGATTTACCACAGGGTATAGGAAGTGCCCTGTGGTTTTATTTTGTATTACGAATACCACGGGCTATACCCGTGGTTCAAAAAGGCTTCCAGCTATGAGTAGAAAAAGAAAACCTCCTTTGATAGAATTGATGATGGTT
>JAWLHF010000163.1:0-4875 GCA_041690515.1 Clostridiaceae bacterium
CTCAGCTGTCTGCTTTCAAGGGGAATATCTGTTGCTATTATTGAAATTATTGATCCCTTATCTTCACCCTTCTCTGTTGCCAGAGCTTTAGAAATATCTCTTCCCACACGTTTTCCGTTTATAGTCAGATCTTCAAGTCTCCCATGGTTTGACAGCACCAGAACTCCAACTGTATAGTTCTTCCCATCCAAAGAAATCACCCTGGAAGAAGAACCTACTCCCCCCTTAAGGTGGTGACAGCTCATACCCTTTCCTGCACCTATATCTCCTTCATAAAAGTCAACAACCGCATTATCTATAGCTTCAAAAACATGCTCCTTTTTCACGGCTCTATGCTGAATATCATTGAGATAAGAATCATTGCACTCAAAAACCAGAGGGTTGACTGATTCCAGCGTTATACCCTCCTTTTGACATAGACTTATCATATACTCAACCAGCGCATCATGGACCAATCCCACATTGAGCGTATTAGTCAAAGCAATAATAGACTCCATAGTACCAAGCTCATCAACCTGAACTAATCCCAATGATTTTCCGTAGCCATTCAAGACATAGGATGCGGCTGCAAGCTTATTGCTGAAAATATTGTCCTTCTGAGGAATTATCACTGTCACACCGGTCTTGCTCCCGCCCTGATCTATAGTGCAATGCCCTACGGCAACACCGTCTACATCGGTTATTTTATTAAGCTTGCCCTTAGGCAGCTGACCGATCCTTATGCCATAATCCTCTACTCTATTCTGTTTCAGCATATTAATACACCTCAACCTTCTATCTCTACAGCACTTTGCTCTGCATATTCATTCTCCGAACCATAGCTCCTTTTAATTCCTTCTGCTATTTCAACACATCTTTTAGCTAGTATGGCAGTAGGATCAATATACTCTATGGATGTACTCATTCTTCTGGCAAGAAGCGGAAGTTCTGTACATCCCAATATTACCGGCATTTTCCTATCTCCAAGATATTTGTGTATGAGGCTCGCATATTCCTCACAATCAATATCAAAATTGCCGGATTTTACTTTATATATCCATTTCATTATTGTCTGTTTGTCAGGTTCATTTGGTTCTGTGATATCAAGGTCATAATCCTTGAAGGCCTCTTTATATACTCCTGATATATAAACCCCTGTGGTGGCAAGGAGAAGATAATCCTTTTGGTCAGCAAATTCTTTTGCGGCATATTCTGATGTTTCACGGATCATGTGAAGCAGCTTTGCCTTTGTATACCTGCTTATATCATTGTAGAAATAGTGTGCTGTATTGCATGGGATAGCAATATACTCAGCCCCCATCATCTCCAGTCTTGTAACCGACCTTATCATTTCAATTCTGGGGTCCTCACCCCCTCCGCAGATATACTGCGTCCTGTCAGGTATCTGTGCATTGCTGTCTATAATTATATGGATATGGTCCTGGTCTACGGATGCACTAGTAAAACCGATAATCTTCTCATACAGGTCACAGGTCGCAGCCGGACCCATTCCTCCCATTATTCCCAGAATCATATCATACCACCTCAATATATCATACTTGTAGTGGTTTTATTTCTTCACAGGCATTTGTTTTCCTTTAATTATTCATCGCAAGTTACGATAGATTTCGACTATCTCAGCTTTTCCTTCATCGGCTTGCTGTAACTGCTGGAAAGACTGTATTTGTCACGGAGCCTGTTCACCATCTCATACAGGGAATCCTTGTATGCCTTATCTGCTCCTCCTGTCTTGTATACCTTTTTGAGCTCCTCTGCTACAGACTCAAAGTCTTTCTCTACAAAAGCCATGAAGTTCTTATAAGTAGTACCTCTCATATACAACGTCCCCGGGAGGACATAATGAACACCGCAATCTGCTGCACAGGCGAACATCCTTTCAAAATTATCCTCGCCGTCGGTAATATATGGTATTATGGGCATGACATGCAAACCCGTGCTGGCATTGGTCTTCCTGAACTCCCTCAGTACTTCAAACCGCTCCAGGCTCTTCGCTCCGCCCGGCTCTATCTTCATCCTGACAGCCTCATCCATTGTTGTTATTGTCGCGGCAACATTTATATAGGTTATACGAGACAGCTCATCAATAAGGTCGTAATCCCTGAGAATGAGCTTTGACTTGGTGGAAATAATTGCAGGGGTCCTATACTTTATAAGCAGCTTCAATATCTGAGGCATAAGCTGATTTTGTGCTTCTACAGGCTGATAGCTGTCAGTCACACCCCCGATGTTTATGACCTCTCTCTTCCAATTATCTGAACTAAGCTCTTTCTCAAGCTGCTCCACAATGTTCTCCTTTACATATATATCTCTAAAGAATTCATCATTTTCCAAATACTTGTGGGAGTACATGGCATAGCAATACCGGCAGCCATGCTGGCAGCCTCTGTATATGTTCAGATCCCATCCGTAGGGAATCTTCCTCTTTAGCTTCGTAAGTGCGCTCTGTACTTCCATTTTATTAATCTTTACTCCCTCTTCCATACAATAACCCCCTATGTTGGAATTCTTTTCCTCAAATTGAGTTTTTCATAGATTAGTTAACACTATCGCTTTAATAATAGCTTCAAAAGGAATATCCAGGGGGATGCGCTCTTTCATATCTCTATCATAATAGTGCCACCACTCTGAATCAATAGACTTAAACCCATGTCTTAACATTGTATCGGTCAATATGGATAAATTATTTGAAGCTACTTCCGTCATTTCCTTACTTTTCCTTGAAGCCTTTTCAGAAAAGTCGTCAAAGCCGGTAGGCATCTCAAGCTCCCTTCCCTCCATATCGACAAGTGTGACATCTACAGCATATCCGCTGTTGTGAATAGAACCTCCTCTGCCGGGGTCTGCAATAAAATCATGGACCGGCATAATATCCCACATTAACTTCTGTACCGATAAAGGACGATAAGCATCCCATATTTTTATCCTCAGACCTATCTTCATAAGCTCCTTATTTGCTTCTATCAGCTTATGGGCTGTACTTGCCTGCATAGCACACAAAGCCATCGAATATAGTTTCCTACCCATAAAATTATTCTTTTCAGCATATTTCAAATCAATATCAAACTTATCCGACAGGGTACTGATATCCACCAGATCTGCTGCCAGCTTTTCCGCCTTGCTCTCAAGGCTGTAATTTCCCTTATTCAAGTATCCCTCATCTCTTTCCGTTATAACAAAAATCCGGCACTTTTTCCTGCTGTTTCTAATATACTAATTCTATCATCTTGCCCTATGTATGTAAATATTTACACTGTTTTCCACCTATGACCAATGGCAGGATGTTCACCCCTGCTATCGGGATAAACGAAGATCCTGTCACAGGCAATGCCAATGGCCCCCCTGGAGCATATCTTGTACGTCATGGGCTTGTAAAGCATGATGGAAGTATACTCAAGTTCAATGTCTTTCAAGGGGAGGCAATAGGAAAAAAAGGCAAAATTGAAGTTGAAGCGAAAATTGGAAAGGAACAGCCTGTGGAGGTAAAGATAAAAGGAGAAGCGGTCATAGTCTTCAGGATAACCCTCCTGATTCTCTGTTCTATAGTCCTTGCACTTGGAGCTATACCTTCTGTGCCATACTCTTCTTCCGCTATTTCCTTGTAAAAATCCTGAAGCTGGTATTGACCCAATGGATCTGACTTCTTAAAGTCCATAGCCTTTTTAATCAGCTTCATAAGGTCTCTGATTCCTGTTTCGCTTATTATTCCTATATCAGTGAAAATCAAAGAGACATCAGTATTTGTAATGTACTTTGAAGCTGTCTTCTCATTCTGCCCGATATTTACAACTGCACTCTTGATCAGCTGCACGGAACGCTCCAATTCAATATTATGGCACACACCCTTTATTACATTAATCACTTCAATTTTGTTTATAGGTTTGCTGACAAAAAATATAATACCTCTTTCGTAGGCCTTGGATATCATTTCATCATCCTCAACCTGCGAGATCATAATGAACTTTCCCTGATAGCCCTCAGCTTTCGCAGCTTCTATGACCTGAATGCCATCTCTGGTCGGCAGCAGCAGATCAATAAGAATGATATCAGGGGCATAGAACTGTATTTCCTTTACCGCATGCTCTCCGCTGTTTAATTCCCCCACAACTTTGCCGAGATTGTGTTTTGAAATTATTTGTATGAGCATTTTTCTTATATTGATATCATCATCAATAATCAAAAAGGTGTTTTCCAAAATAATCACTCCAGTAGAGAATTCTTAGGTATGGCTATCTTAAATGCAGTTCCTCTGCCCGGCACTGACTTTACACTGACACTGCCGCCAAGCTCTTCAACTATGTTTTTCACATGAGAAAGACCGATGACGGTGGACGCTTTGCCCTTTTTGTTATATTTGGTAGTGAATCCGGGGTTGAATATATAAGGAAGGCTATCCTCTTCAATGCCCTCTCCGTTGTCCTCCACGCCAAAGAAGATGGTGCGGCTGTCACTTTTTTGCCATACCTTTATTGACCCACTGCCGCCGCAGGCCTCAACGGCATTTACAATCAAATTGTTCAATATGGTGAACAGATTATAATACTTTTTCAATTTAAAACCATCTTCAAAATCAAAATCAATTGCAATACTCCCTCTATGCTCCGAAAGGTAGCGCACAGTATTTTCTTTGATTATGGCAAGCATATCTCTCAATGTCATGGTTCCACTGTTCTCAAATTCATAAAGAAAGCTGTGAAAACCGCCCAATACCCTATAATAGTCCTTTTTTATCTCGTGTACCTCGCGGGCAATATCCAGGGTATCTTCCTTCAAGCCTATATCATCTTTACATTTATCATATAATTCATAGCTTTTACTCATTACTTTTTCTATATCTATCATGGATTTTTTCAAATAGAACATTTCAGCTTGAATGTT
>JAWLHF010000164.1:0-4864 GCA_041690515.1 Clostridiaceae bacterium
AATCCCTCAAGAGTAGTATTCATGGTATTTGTAACCGGGTCAAACATATAACCCAATACCTTATATCCATTGGCTGCAACCAGGTTGCCGTCCTCGTCCAGTGAGAAGTTCCCTGCTCTTGTATAAGACCTGCTGAGTCCGTCTGCAGAGTTGGAAAGTATGAAGAATCCGTCACCGTTTATTGCCAGGTCTGTAAGGTTGTCTGTCCTCTGAACCGCACCTCTTATATGGAAGGTGTCAATTGAGGATAGTGATATACCAAGACCAACCTGCTGAGGATTTGTTCCTCCTTTTCCTCCCTGGGGCGAGCCTGCTCCTCTAAGGGTCTGGCTGAATACCTCCTGGAAGGTGGCTCTCTGTGACTTATAGCCTACTGTATTTACATTGGCTATATTATTACCTATTGTGTCCATCTTGAGCTGATGCGCTCTAAGTCCGGATACACCGGAGAACATGGATCTCATCATAATAAATTGACCTCCTTAAAGTTGTGGTGCGCCTTTCGTCTGTCGTTCGGAAAGGCTAAGCCTCCTAAAAAGGTCCGGCTTATATTATCACTGCACCGTCAATATTTGTGAATACATTGTTCTTCAGGTTGTCTTCAGCAGCAGCTGTTATGATCATCTTGTTCTTCACATTTGCTATGAAAGCTGAATTACCCATGATTATCAGTGTTTCCTTTATGCCCTTCTCCGCTGCCTTGTTTACAGCTTCATCAATTTTGCTCAGGTCTTCCTTTGTGAGCTTTATGTTCCTGCTCTGAAGCCTTTCTAACGCATGCTTGGAGAATTTCACTTCGGATTGTCTGGTAAGCTCCTGCCGGAATATAGCGTCAAAGCTTGTGCCATTACTGATATTCTTATTTTCTGCCGGCTTTGATGCAGGCATTGGCTTGCCTATCGGCAGTATCGGCTTGTTATTGTAAATGACGCTCATTTTCTCACCTCTTTAGGGTTAATTTACCTCAGTTATATCCTCTAAGTACACTTCTTTATCGTTGACTGTCAGATATATTGCAGCTCCGTCCTTACGCACCCCTGTGACTACACCTTCTATATCCTTTGTCACAGTCCGCTCGACTCCGTTTACTGTCTCTTTCTCCTCATAGGTACCCTTGACGTTCTTGCCAATGAGATTGAAAGCAGTAATGTTTCTCATGGACTGATTCATCATGTATATCTGCTCAACCTGACTCTCAAGTTCTGTCACTTCTTTAACATCGTCATATTTGACATCAACCAATGTTCCGGCTACATTAACCGTAAGGTATATGTCATTGTCCTTGAGCATTACCTTTTCCACAAGGCCTATTATTTCTGTTGATGCTGTTGTGTCATCAGGTTTGTAAGAAGCTTTTATAAGCTTATTCACCAGGTTGTTCGCAGAATTCATCCTTATGGACTTATTCGTGTTCTGAGCCTGCTCCAGAGTACTGAACTGCGCCATCTGTCCTATGAATTCATTATCTTTTTTCGGTTCCAAGGGATCCTGATATTTAAGCTGGGTTACCAGTATCTTCAGGAATGCATCCTTGTCGAGATTACTGTTGAATTCTTTTGGCTTGTTTGGTTCATACATTGTATAGTTACCGTTTATCCCATCTATTCCTGCCATTTTTTCACCTCCTATGCCTTATGATCGAACTGACCGTTATGGATACTGTACGGGTTTGCTATTCTTGATATTGTGCCTTCTCCTTCCAGGTATCCGTCATAGCCTGCTCTGTTTCTGCCATTAAACTTTACTGTCTCTTTCCATTGTTGGAATGAACTGCTGTTTTCGAATCCTCTGTTGTCCTGTCCTACTGAGACACTGAAGTTCTGTACATCAAGTCCTTTTTCCTGAAGCATGTCCCTTAGCTCATTGAAATTGGATTCAATAATCTGCTTTACTTCTTGGCTTTCAGCTACAAACTTTGCGGTTATAAGTCCTCTTTCAACTGCTATCTTCAGTGTAAGCCTCCCCAGATTCTCAGGCTCCAGCTGCATCCTCATCTCCGGCTGTGAATCAGTTAATATTAACTGTGCCTTCTTCACTATCTGATTGATTACTTCTGCTTTGTTGACTGTTTGTGTTTTTGGTGTTTCAGCAAGCTTCTGAGCTGCTTCAACTTTGTTGTCTGTCATCGCCTGATCAAATCTTGCTGCGGCAAATTCTTCATTCATTATTTTGTTTTGTTCAGTGTTTACTGATTTGAAGGCTCCGCCTGCTGTTTCCTTCTTTGTTTCAGAACTATTATCCTGATTTCTGCCCTCTCTGCTTTCTACAGTTATCTTTTCAACCTTGTTGTCCAATGCGCTCTTGACTGCTTCACTGCTGTCTTCTTCTACTGAATGATTTTGTTTACTCTTTCCATCGATTGATACTGCAGCCGCTGCTGTAAGTGTTTCAGCGCTACGTGTCTCTGATTTTTCAGTATTTCCTTTGACATCCTTCTCACTTTCGGGAGCTGTCTCAAGCAGACTTGTCAGATTTGCAGCAAATACTTCAATGCTTTCTTTAACAACTTCATTATTTAGAAGGCCTACTTCCGTATTGTCTGTGAGAATCCTGACTGTCTCATCAAGGAACGTTTTAAGCTTCATTGCGAAGTCGGCTTCGATGTTTCTGCCATCTATGCTTTCCTTTTCATTTAGTCCCTTAAGCATGCTTTCCATAGCCCTTATGAGCTCTGACAGCTTAGTATCGATTGGTTCTCCATTTATGACTGTGCCTTCTGCTCCGGCATCTGCTAGCTGCTTCAATGCACTATTAATGTCCTCAATTATAGCAGTATGCTTTTCTGCCGGTATGGCTCCCAGCTCCTGCAGCTCTGTGAGCTCTTTCAGCATTGCCAATACATCATCTGCTGTCATATCCTTTTTCTGCGACTTTTTTTCTTTATCAAAATCAACTTCTTTTCTTTCAAGCTTCTTGTCAGGTCTGAACTTTGATTCTGATCTTTCAACAAGTTCCTTTTTGTATGAAGGCCTGTTTTCCTCTCTGATATTATTGCCGCTTCTGTTTACGACAGCTTCTTTTAAGGTGTTATGAAAGCTGTATTCCTTTTCCGGTGCAGCAGCAGGAAAACCAATTGTATTGCTTTTGCTGACGGCTTTGCCTATACTGTATGAAGCCAAATTGATATTATCTATCACTTTTTCACCTCCTTTCACAGCTGACGTATTTATTACAAAAGCGGGATTTCCGCTATGTAACCTTAAGGATTTGAGGTGCTTTCCTCTGTTGCCTGCTCTGCCAGATCCTCAAGCAGCTGAGCTGCCTGCAGCGGATCCATCAATGCAAGTATTGCTGATGCCTTATCTTTCTTCATGTTCCTCAATAACTGGACCGCTGATTCTTTACTGTCCATACTCATTATGATCTGCATAGCTCTTGTATTATCAACCTTTTCAAGGTACTGAACCTGTTCCTGCACGCTGGTAAGCTTTCCGCTCAGCTGCTGAAGTGTTTCATTCAACTCCTGCTCCTTCTCGGCTAAAGCTCTCTCCTTGCCTTCTATATCTTTTTCCCTTTTATCAAGCTCTTTCTTCTTATCTTCAATTTCCTTAAGCAAAACTGCATTTTTTACTTTTTCCAACTCTATTTCTTCTTTTGCAATCTGCTCGGGATTTTTGTTCTCTACTATTGGTTTCAGAAGCTTACCCACAACGGGGATATTTGTGATCCACATGGATGTCTCAGCTTTCAGTCCTGCGAAATTGAACAGCAGTATTGCACCGAAGCTGACTATAGCTGATAATATCAGTATTACTAATATAAGTAAGAGGGTATTGCTTTTTCTCTCTTTTCTGTCTCTTCTTTTCCCACGCTTTTTTTCTGCCTTACTGCTATCCATGGCTGCGTTCTGTTTTGTGTTGTTCTCTGTTGGTTGAGTCATAAGCACATCCTCCTATGATTTGTTGCTTTCTTTAAAGGAAACCAGGTCATCGACCAGCTTTTCCTCAATTTTTTGCTCATTGTACAAGTACTTACCGTAATCTATCTCATCAAGCCTTTCAAGTATCTTCTTTTCTTGAGTTGCCTTTACAAGTTCTTCTCTGCAAGCTGTCACATAATCTTCTGCCATTTTTACCTTTGTTTTCTGCTCTTTTATTCCCCTCTTATAATAATCGATATAATTCGCCAATAACTTTAGCTCGTTTGCTGTCGTTCCTTGAGAAGTTTTTTCAGAAAAAGTCCTTTTCATTGCTTCCATCTCATTTTTGAGAAACGAAAGCCTGTCCTTTTCATTCTCCAGCCTTCTTATTGAAAGACCAAGTTCATTCTTTCTGTCTTTTTCAACGCCGACTCTGTAGTCCAGAAGCTTTTGCAGTCTGAATTTGTAAGCACCCATATGCATCTCCTATGAAACTATATTGCTCATTGTACTTAAAACCTCTTCCATATCAATATTCTCTTTTACTTCTTGTCTCAGGAAGCTGTTTATTGAAGCTATCTTTTCTATCGCCCTGTCTATGCTTTTATTGCTGCCCTTTACATATGCTCCTATATTTATCAGATCCTCCGCATCTTTATAGACAGACAAAATATTCTTGAATTCACTTGCATAACTTTTATGTTTATCATCAATTATATTTGGCATAACCCTGCTGACACTGGATAGAACGTCAATTGCCGGATAGTGGTTCTTATTTGCAAGGTTTCTTGACAAGACTATGTGTCCATCCAGAATACCTCTGACTGTATCTGTAACAGGCTCATTCATGTCATCCCCATCAACAAGAACTGTATACATACCCGTTATGGACCCTTTTTCTGAGGTACCTGCTCTCTCCAGAAGTTTTGGCATAACAGCAAAAACCGAAGGTGTATAGCCTCTTGTTACAGGTGGTTCGCCAACTGCAAGTCCAACTTCTCTCTG
>JAWLHF010000165.1:0-4854 GCA_041690515.1 Clostridiaceae bacterium
ACCCGGATCTGCCCCTGGGATGTGGTTAGTTCACTTCCTTCAACCAATCTCAGCATATTCCTTGCAGCTGCCATCTGACCCCTCTGGCCTCTTACTTCATGCACCTTCTTATCAAAAGCGGTTGTTATCCCCTTAAGTGCTTCAAGAGTCATAGCGGATACTATATCCGCATTTTTCAGCAGATTCAAAGCATCATATGCGGCCAATGCTCCTATTGATGTCATTACAGGGGTACCGTTTATTAGCGCAAGACCCTCTTTTGAGGTCAGCTCCACGGTCTTGATGCCGGCTTTATCCATTGCTTCCCTGCCTGACATTTTTACTCCCTGATATACTGCCTCCCCTTCACCAAGCATGACAAGAACCATATTGGCAAGAGGTGCAAGGTCACCGCTGGCTCCCAGTGAACCCTTCTCCGGAATAACCGGATGTACTCCTTTATTGAGCATTTCTACCAAAGTATTTACTGTTTCAAGTCTTATACCCGAAAAACCCTTTGCAAGTGCATTGATTCTCAGAAGCATTATTCCTCGAACAACTTCTTCAGCCAAGGGATCTCCCATTGAACATGCATGACTGACAATAAGGTTCCTCTGCAATGCTTTAGTGTCTTCCTTTGATATGAATACATCGCTGAATTTTCCAAAGCCTGTGGTTATTCCGTATACTACGGCTCCCTTATCCACAAGATTATCAACGTATTCTCTTGATTTCCTTATCTTGCTGACTGCCTGCTCTGATAATTGGATTTTCTGATTGTTTCTGGCAACATCAACTACATCCTTTATGGTGAGATGTTCTCCGTCAATCAATAAATGCCCCATAAAAAATACACTCCTTAATATTAAATTAGTGTATAAGCAAATTGCACCGATCCCATTACATTTTACCTTCACAGCCCGCCTCTGCCCAACCGTCCCGCAGGAAGCCGCCGGATATAATGCAATGGTATTAGTACATTTTACCTATTATACACTTTATCAGTTTTGCATATACAGAACGTCAAAATTTTGTACGTCTGCCAAATATATTTTATCAGAATCATACTGTCAAAGTAAACACAAGTTGCATACTATGTATTACTCTATTATCTATTTATGAGAGGAAGCATTGAAATGGCAATCCCCGCAGGTTTTAGCAAAGGCCTGGCTTTGTTTCTTGCAAATTGTTGCCTGCAAGCTTATAATCAGTTTAACTTCAAAGAGGTCTTCAGCATACCCGACAACTATACCCTTCTCAGCTCCATAATAGCCGCTCCCGCCAAAACGCTCAATTCCTACGGGTACATAATGGAATCGGAGCAAAGCATAGTAATTGCATTTCGAGGCAGCATATCCAATCCCGATTGGATTGCTGATGCGGCGATCCTTCAAACCGATTTTCCCTATACCCGTACAAGGCTTAAGATACATTCGGGTTTTGCAGCAATATATACAGCCTGCAGACAGCAGATAATAAGCGTACTCCGCAATTCAAGCAGTTCAAAGCAGCTTTTTGTCACCGGCCACAGTCTGGGCGGCGCTCTTGCTGTACTTTGTGCCTTGGATGCGGCTGTCAACACAGTCCACAGGAATCCTACCATGTATAATTTTGGAAGTCCCAGAATAGGCAGTCCCCAATTTGTCCAGACCTATAACGAGATTGTAGGCAACAGCATGAGAATAGTGAATACAAATGACATAGTGGCGCTGCTGCCGCCTATAATGATACATCCGCCTCTTTCAAACCTGCTTTTATACTATAAACATGTAAAGAATCTGGTCAAAGTCACATTTCAGACCGGAAGCATAGCAGGAAATCATACTATAGAGAATTATATAAATGCTCTCAGGGCAATAAATTAGATAATTGCTTTCACATTATCGCTTCTTATTGCCTTTTCTGCTTCTCTGTACATGACCGGAGGCCTGCTGCTTATACCCTCTCGTATTTTTACGTGAAGGACTGTTCTTTGCAGAGTCTGCCTTTCGCCTCGGACTTCGTCCGGCAGGCTTTATCAGACATTTTTCATCAAAGCCTATAAGATCCTCTCTGCCCGCTGCCGTCAATGCCTTATACACCAGCTCATAGTTCTTGGGGTTCCTGTATTGTATAAGCGCTCTCTGCATTGCCTTTTCCTCCGGGTCCTTTGGCACGTATACATGCCTCATGGTCCTTGGGTCAAGCTCCGTATAATACATACAGGTGGACAGTGTTCCGGGGGTTGGATAGAACTCCTGTATCTGCTCCGGATTGTATCCCATGTCCCTTACATATTCCGCCAGTTCAACAGCGGCTTCAAGATCGGATCCCGGATGGCCCGACATCAGGTAAGGAACAAGATACTGCTCTTTTCGAAGCCGTCTGTTCATATCGAAGTATTTTTTTACAAATCTGTCGTATACCCCTCTGCCCGGCTTACCCATATACCTCAGCACCTTGTCTGAGACATGCTCCGGAGCTACCTTAAGCTGACCGCTTATATGGTTTTCACAAAGCTCCCTCAAGAACTCATCATTTTTATCCGCCAGCATATAATCATATCTCAAACCCGAACGGACAAACACCTTTTTTACTCCCGGAAGACTTCTGAGCTTCCGAAGCAGCGCCACATAATCCTTGTGGTCCACCTTCAGGTTTTTACATGGGTTGGGATGAAGACACTGCCTGTTCTTGCATATTCCTTCCTTAAGCTGCTTGTCGCAGGCTGCGGCTCTGAAGTTTGCCGTCGGTCCACCCACATCATGTATATATCCTTTGAATTCAGGATCCTTTATAAACTGTTCCGCCTCTTTTATTATTGATTCATGGCTTCGGCTCTGCACCACTCTTCCCTGATGGAAATTCAAAGCGCAGAAGGAACAGCCCCCAAAACAGCCTCTTTGGGAAATCAGACTGAATTTTACTTCCTTAAGGGCAGGTATCCCCCCTGCCTTTTCATAAGTGGGATGATAGTGCCTGGTGAAAGGCAAACTGTATATATCATCAAGCTCCATTTCCGTCAGGGTGGCGGGAGGCGGGTTCTGCACCAGGAATCTTTCTTCATGAGGCTGTATAAGCACATTGCCCGTATGATAATCCTGCTCCCTGTACTGGAACATAAAAGCCTGTGCATATTTTCTCTTGCTTTCCCTAACCTCCTCATAGCTCGGTATCATTATTGAATCCTGTATGCTATCAAGCTCGGAAGTTATATATGCGGTTCCGTTTATATAGGTCAGGTATTTTATATCCATTCCCGACTCAAGGGCCTCAGCCACTTGCATTATCGGCTTTTCTCCCATCCCATATATCAAAAGATCTGCCCTGCTGTCGAAGAGTATGGACCGCCTTACTTGATTGTCCCAGAAATCATAATGGGCAAATCTCCGAAGGCTGGCTTCGATTCCTCCTATTATTATCGGCACATCCTTATAGGCTTCTCTGAGTCTGTTGCAATATACGGTCACTGCCCTGTCAGGCCTTTTGCCCCTTTCACCGCCGGGGGAATAAAGGTCCTCCCTCCTGGGTTTCTTGCTTGCCGTATAGTGATTGACCATGGAGTCTATATTGCCTGAAGATACCATAAATGCAAGCCTTGGCCTGCCGAGCACCTTGAAAGCCTCTGCGTTTCGCCAGTCCGGCTGCGGTATTATCCCAACCTTGTAGCCTCTGCTTTCCAACAACCTTGTTATTATTGCATGGCCAAAGCTGGGATGGTCCACATAAGCATCCCCGCTTACAAATATGAAATCCAGCTGCTCTATTCCCTTCTTTCGCATATCCTCTTTGGAAACAGGAAGAAAATCATCTCTCTTAATCAAAAAATCACATCCGAATCTATAATATTGTGTAGTATCCTGAAGTCTGGCGGCCACTAGCCGCCCCTACACCCCCGAAGCCCCGCAACCTCGTAACCTCGCAACCCCGTAACCTATTTTAGCCCAAAGGTTGAAATGGGAGTATATATCCTTTTCCCCGCTTCTTCCTCGCTTTTTATCAGAGAAATCTCATTGATTTCGATAGCCTTGAAGTCTTTAAAATCCACAGTCTCCTCCAGCTTTGCAAAGGGTATCCTGAGTACCAGGTCCTGGGCTATTGTTATGTGTGGTGTATAAGCCCTTAATTCCTTTTTTATACCCAGCCTGTGCATTTCCTCTTCAATATCGGAATACAGTGCCCTCAGCTTATCCAATTCCCCTGAGAATCCAAGCCAAAGGGAGTGGATGCTCCCCTTGCCGTCAAAATACCCGATACGGTCTATACTGAGACGTATCTTCCTATGCCTCAGGGAAATACCTTTAAGAGCCCTTCCAATGTCGACGGTTTTGGCTTGCTGGACTTCTCCAAGGAATTTAAGCGTAAGGTGGAAGTTCCCTACATATTTGAATCTTCCTCTTTCAGAGTATTGCCTTACAATATGCTGTACCCCTGCAATGCTGTCCTTTATGTCCCTATTAAAATCCGCTCCTATAAATGTCCTCATGGTCAGCCTCCCTTTCTGCAGCTTCAGCAGCACTCATATAATTTCCACTTTTTCATCCGGGTCTTATCTATTCTTTCATATTTATTCTGCCATTCCCAGCATTTTTTTAAGCATCATACCGTTTATCACAGCCTGGGCTCTGAAATGATTGTTAAAACTTACAAAGCATTTTTCAGATCGTCTTTCCAGCTCCTCTATCTTATCTTTCCACTGAGCAAGCTCGCTTTCCTTATAAAGATAATCATATCTTTCGTAAGCTTCCTTATGATTCCACCATTTTTCATCATTTCTTCCATGGAACCTCACATATGAAGTATTTGAGGTGCTTATTGCCCTGGAATCCAACAGCCCTGTTACTGACGGCTCATCCACGCACACATAGCCTATTCTGTTTCCACGCAGGAACTCCA
>JAWLHF010000166.1:0-4854 GCA_041690515.1 Clostridiaceae bacterium
AATCTCAACCGCGTCAGCATCAAGGGCTTCACCGATAATTGCACCGGTGACATCACTTCCGCCTCTTCCCAGTGTTGTTATCTCTCCATTTTCTGAAAGACCTTGAAAACCGGCTATTACCGGTATCTTGTTTTTTTCAATACAGTCATTTATTATCTGGGGATCGACACTTAACACCTCTGCATCTCCGAAGTTCTCGTCGGTTATTATCCCTGCCTGACCTCCTGTAAGTGCAATACTGTCATATCCCCTTTTTTTCAGTGTATTAGCCAGTATTACACAGGATATAATCTCACCGCAGGACATTATCATGTCCATTTCTCTTGGATTGCTTTTGACTCCTACTGAATTCGCAAGATTTTTCAAGGTATCTGTAGCATACGGATCTCCGTCTCTTCCAATTGCAGAAACAACTACAACAGGGAAGTAACCACTGTTTACAGCACATTCCACCTTATCGGCAACCCGCTCTCTTCTATCCTGGGTAGAAACGGAAGTCCCCCCAAACTTCTGGACAAGTATCTTCATCGACATATCCCCTCTATTTAAAATTCTCGATTATCATTGGCTGATACTGCTTGCCTTCCATCGCCATTTCCACAGAAGGCACCAGAAGATCCATTTTAGCCACCAGAGAATTCCTCTTGGCTGTCGGATTATCCTGTCCAAAGGGAATGAAGTAATAATACTTGGAATTAAGAAGTACCGCCAGATTTTTTGCATTCTGCCCGAGTCCGTCGTTTGTTGATACACCTATCAATATGGGCTTCCCATTCCTGATATGGGCTTTTGCTGCCATTAATACAGGTGTGTCTGTTATTGCATTTGCCAGTTTTGATAAGGTATTGCCTGTAGGCAATACCTTAGAAGATAATAAACTATTCATCAAGGTCTCTCATCAGCTCTGCTATGAAATGCTTCTGACTTTCAGGTACAAGTCTCTGAAGCTCTCTCATAACAACAGCTATTGATTCCCCTGCATTGGTAAGCTGTACACTATCAGGAATTTCATTTCTATAGATGATTTTGTTCCTTGTCTCCTCAAGATATTTAATATCCTCAATAAGAAGCTCATCAGCGGCAACAGCCTTCTTAACCAGATTTGATAAAGGTTCTCGTTGTACCGGATACGACTTTGAAGTCCCCTGAGCTTCCTCTTTCAATGCAATGCTTTTAACTGCTTTCTCCAGCATAATCCATCGGTTTATGAAAAAACTCAGCTGGCTGTTTTCCTTCTTCAATGTAACCTGCTTCAGAATAGGTACATATGGATTGTTATAGCTGGACTCATATTTTGCTTCTACAAAATGACTATAGTAATCTGGATTCTGGTTCAGTATCAGATCCACGAAATAATCTGTTATGTTCTTATAGCCTCTTGAATCTCTAATATTGCAGAGTGAATGAAGATATCCGCAGATTCTACGCGGATTGTCCATTTGTATCTTCTGCAGGAACTTCAGAAGAATATCCACACGGCCCATATAATAATCCTTTAAAAGATCGCAGCCAGTCTTCTCACGTATTAGTGCAGCCAGTTCATAATGATTGTTGAACTGCTGTTCAATGTTTGCTATCCTGTGCTTAAAGGCTTTTTGCAGCCTTTCCAATGCAATTTCGCCGGAAAGTACCAAGCCGTTGAGTTCATCCAGAATGTTGAACTCCTCCTCTGAAAGCCTTCCTATCTGGGGCTTATACGCAAGGTCATGCTCCACCTCAGCCCATGCATGCATCAGCGCTGATGCTATTTGTATCTCTACTTGGGCATGGGCAAACCTTTTATTGTTTTCCTCAAGCTTATCTTCTTTTATCCTTACTCTGTAATGAACTGCATCGTAGCCTGTAAAGCGCCGCTTGAAGGGATCATCCTGATGGAGCTTCTGTTCAGCATTGGGAAATCTCTTTACTTTTTCAGTGTTGAATTCAGACTCGATCAGCTTACCTATCTCCTCCCTGTCACCGGGAAAATAGATGGCTATCCTTACCCCCGAAAGGTCAACTATGTCTCTGTAAATCTGATCGATGCTCTGATATTTCTTTATTGCATTTCTTTTAACAAGCTTTTCTTTTAAACTATCCGGTTTTTTTGCACGGTAGGTGACTATTGCCCTTATACCGCTTCTTTGTATTATTGATTCACATATCATTGCAACCTGATGGGCTAATTCGTTGTAAAAATCATATTCCTTGGCGTATCTAAGCAGAAAGTTATCTATAATACTCATATACTATCCCCTTTTTATGTACTTTTACAAACGATCCTACTAAAATTATATCAATAATGGGGGCACCATACAACATACGTAAACTGCTGAAAAATATACCGCATTTTTTTCAATTTTTCTGTGACATGCTTATATTTCCATACTGCCTAATATAATTAAACAACTGGAGAATTGACAGGTGAGTGTATGGAAATGCAGAAAAAAGTTAAAGCGGCGCTATATATCAGGGTGAGTACTGAAGAACAGGCACAGGAGGGTCAATCTGCCCCGGCTCAGGTAGAGACCCTTAAGAATTATTGCAGCACCTATGGTATCGAAGTATATGATGTGTATATGGATCTGGGCTTCTCGGGAAAAAGCCTTGATGTGAGACGAGAGCTTGCCAGGCTGTTGGAGGATTGCAGAAGAGGAAGATTCAATCTGGTTCTGGTATGGAAAATATCCAGACTTTCCAGGAGTCTAAAAGATCTGCTGCATCTCATAGATGTATTCGAAAGCAATAATGTCCACTTTGCAAGCTGCTCCGAAAAATTCGACACCTCTACCCCCGTTGGACGTATGACACTTCAGCTTCTTGGCTCCATTGCAGAATTTGAGAGAAATACAATTGTGGAAAATGTAAAGCTTGGACTTGACGAATTCTCAAGAAAGGGCGGAAAAGCATCCTCTGTCCTCGGATATGATAATGTAGATAAGAGGCTTGTCGTAAATGAAGAGGAAGCCCGCATCGTCAAGCTTATATTCAGCTTGTTTGTTAAAAACAGCTTGAATTACTCATCCATTGCCCGGCATTTGAATGATTTGGGCTGCAGGACAAAGAGAGGATGCAGCTTCAGCAGCAGCAGCATATCATATATAATCCATAATCCAGTATATATTGGAATAAACAGACATGGTATGAATACGGAAAATGAATACAGCGTTATTGGCAGCCACCCCCCTATAATTGATAATGAACTGTGGAACAAGGCTCAGCATGTCATCAGGAATCCTGAAAAAAGAAAAAGACGCAACAAAAATGAGCCGGAGCCCCTACTGTCAAAGACTGTCTGTATGAAGTGCCATAAGGCCATGGCGGTGTTTTATGCATACTCCAAGGGAAAGAAATATAAGTACTTTAGATGCCGCAGTTGCTCAAATTATGTAAATACAGAAATGCTTTTGAAAGAGGCTGCAAATACTGTAATAGTAGCATTAGGCGACTTCAAATGGAGAGAAAGGGCTAGCAGTATTCTCAATAAGGATGTTAAGATAGAGGAAACCTGCAGCGATGAATTACACAGCCTTGAATCAGAGATAAGAAGGCTTAAAAGGAGCAAGTCCAGATACCTGCGGCTTTTTGAAAGCTACAAGATCTCTGATACCAACGCATTTACCGATAGAATAGCGGAAATAGAGTCCACCATAAGAATCCTTGAGAACAAGAAGCTTGATTTGAGAAAGGACTCTTTTCATGGTAAAAGCATATTGAGTTCCGAGGAGTCTATAGAGAGGCTGAAGAAGGGACTGTATCAGCTGGAGCCTGCCGCAGTAAGACTTGCCTCATGTCTCATTAGCAGAATAGAAGCAAATAAGAATGAGATAAGAATATACTTACTCTAGGTAATAAAGAAATAGTTTTGTATATTTGATGTATTCTCTGTACAGGGTGCAATTACTAAGATATCTATAAGCTCCTTAGGTCCAATTGGTTCTGCATCTGCTATGGTCTTTATGGCTTTGTTGCCCGTTATTTCCTCAAATCGCCTTACCCAGTCTTCTGCTTTTCCGAATCTTGTGTCCATAGTTGCGGCATTTGATGAAAATATAGGGTATACATTGGCTTTCTGACCTACAAGCTTTTCTACCTCCGGAACCAGCTTTTCAAAGGTACAGAATGAGCCTGTCACTGCCAATCCAATATTCAATCCTTCAAGTTTCATGCCATACTCCTTTCTAATAGTCATCACTTAGATATTTTATAATGCTTTCATAAATATAGAACGCCGCTGACCTGCATGCAACTTTTCCCGGAATACCGAGAGCATGAATGGTTTTTATGCCTTTTTCCGAGGCATAATCAAAATCAACTCCTCCGGGGGCTGACGCCAGGTCCAGTATAAATGATTCTTTTCTGACCAGATCAAGCATCCTGCAATCCAGTAACATTGCAGGAACTGTATTCACAATAACATCCATTTCTCCAAGATACTGCGGAAGCTCTTTCAATGATACGGGATTCATACCTCTGGCATTTATCCATGTAAGGTCGGCACACTTACGTGCCTCCACATAAACAGATACTCCCAATGCCTTTAAATACTCCGAAAGCAGCTTTCCTATCCTTCCATAACCGAGCACAAGTATCTTACTTCCGAACAATGTATCCTTTGTCCCGGTTAACAGTATCGACAGTGCACCTTCTGCCGTTGGGATGGTGTTTTGTATCTGATAGCTCTCATTCTTGTGGTAATCCCAATACTCTATGCCGTATTTTTGAGCCAGCTCCTTTGAATAATTGTTAATTGCACCAAGTATTAGTTTCTTTCCCTTTCCAAGCTTTTTAAAAAGTTCTTCAATCTCAATATCAGCGCTTGAATACTTGGAATTGATTTTGTGCACTTCCTTAGCGAAGGGTATGGGACAGACT
>JAWLHF010000167.1:0-4826 GCA_041690515.1 Clostridiaceae bacterium
TGAAATACCCAGCCATTGAGATACTAACGGAAATACTGATGAAATAAATAGATATTTCTGACTAAGGCACCACCTAAGTCCAATTATTATTATAATTGCCATTGCTGTATGCGCAATGGCAAGCAGCTTAGAGTACTTCACTTCAAATACTTTTCCATGCTTTCTTTTCATAACCCATTTCGTTATTTTTAGAAATTGCATGATAATTACTGACCAGCTCAATGCAATGATAGCCCCTATCCCGTATTTGCCCCAAATAATCCGCCCCATTCCGACGGACTCAAGCCCACGCCACTGTGCCCAATCCCTCAACAGATAGGAAATAAAAGGCCAACTTCTCTGACTATTGGTCAAAATTACGATGGCATCACCGGTTTCGGGAACTGCATGAAAATGTGTCATAATGCCAGTGCCCTGTCCCCCGTGCGAAATTGCCTGTTTACCGTTCGGCAGCGTTTCTATATAGTGACCTAAGCCATACGCGTCAAATACAAAAGAATATACACCGATTTTCTTAATTGCAGGACTATACATAACTTCTATGGTATTGGTGTTAATTATCTGTATATCATTGGGTGTAGCCTTCATCCCTGCTATAGTAAATGCGGCAATGTCTTCTGCCGTTGCAAAGAGCCCTCCCGATGCTTTCTCAGGATATACATAAACGGGAACAGGCTTTCCGCTCAAATCATATCCTACTGGTACTGCAGGCTCTAACTTTTCACTCCAGATAAAGGTTGAATGGTTCATTCCCATAGGAATCAAAATCTCCTGCCGCATATACTCAGCAAAAGGCTTCCCTGTAACCTCTTCAATAAGCAGCTCCAACAGGTTATAACCTGTATTTGAATAAGAAAAAGTACTGCCAGGTTCTCTGACAAGCACAGCTTCCATTGTGAGCTTTTCTCTTAGGGAGGGCATTTCTTCCTGAGGTGAGTAAATTGTAAAAACATCTCCCAAAGGTAACCCTCCTGTATGGCATACCAGATGCCGTACTGTTAACTCAGGTAAGAAAGCGGATTCGGGAAATTGCCAACTCTTAAAATATTGGAATATTGGGGCATCAAGTTCAATTTTCCCCTGCTCCACCAGCTTCATAATACCCCAAGCGGTAATAGATTTTGAAATGGACTGTACCCGCATAGGTGTATCCGTTGTCAGTTTTCTCCCTTTTTCTGCATCGGCATAACCGTATGCTGCAGACCAGACAAGCTTACCTTCTTTGACAAGAGCAATACTACTCCCCGGAATACCATATGTATCCATAAGCACAGGGATTTGCTCATCAAGATGAGAGATATATTCATCAAGCGGAACAAACGGTACCACTCTTTCCTTGATCAGATTCAACTTCGAAAAGGTAAATATAAAAACAAAAGAAACAATCAGTACCTGCATTATTGCTTGGTTAAATATTCTTTTTACTATATTTTTCATCCTAATATCCTTGTCTACTGATGTAATTATGTGAAATATTCTTACGCAACACAAGGCACATATATCTCTTGATACGTCCCTCACACCGCTCTAGTTTTATAGGGTCTGATTATTATTTTCAGTACATGAAAATATGTATGTAAAATTCTATATCACACTTTTTAATACTTAAATTTACATATGCTCTTTTGCATTTCCTCAGCCATTTTCGCCAAAACTTCACTTGAGTTGGCTATTTCCTCCATAGAGGAGGTTTGTTCTTCTATTGATGCCGAGGCCTCCTGTGTACCAGCTGCATTCTCTTCAGATATAGCTGATAGGTTTTCTATAATACCTATAATCTGTTGTTTCTTGTTTTGCATTTCAAGTCCTGATTGGTTGATATCTTCTATCACCCTCTTCATTCTTTCAATTGAAGCGGCAATTCCTTCGAATTTCGCATTGCTCTCTTCTACACTTTCTGCCTGAGATAAAATTAGTTTAGCAACCTCTTGTATTGTCTCTACCGCATACTGTGTTTTTCCGGTCAATTCCCCAATTATTTCCGAAATTTCACCTGTAAATGAGTTAGACTGTTCTGAAAGCCTTCGTATTTCTTCGGCTACAACTGCAAAACCTCTGCCTGTCTCTCCCGCCCGTGCTGCTTCTATAGCTGCGTTAAGAGCTAGTAAATTTGTCTGTTCTGCAATGCTTTTGATCATTTGACTTGCATTTTCAATTTTCTTCGCACTCTCGTTAGTATTAATAATTATGTCATGAATATTTTTTGATGCTGTACTGCTGAGCTCCGTCTTTTCCACTAGCTCCTTCAGACCTTGCAATCCCTCATCCTTTAATGTATTTACTTCATTAGCAGCATAATTCAGATCTTCAATATACTTTTGATCTTTTTCTATCAGTTGACCCAGTTCGTTTATGCATATAGAGCCGTCTTCAGTGTTCTTCGCCTGATCGCTAGCTCCCCTTGCTATTTCATCTATAGTTCTGGCTACTTCTTCTGCTGATGAAGTCGACTGTCTGCTGTAAGCAGTAAGTTCTTCAGAAGCAGCTGCAACCTGTTGTGAAGTGTCAGTTATCTCTTTTGTCAGGTTAATTAAGTTTTTCTGCATTGTTGCAAGCGACCTAGTTATTGAACCTATTTCATCTTTTCTTTTCAGGAATTTTGTTGATTTACTATCCTCATCAAAAGTCAAATCATAGCTGGATAACCTGTCTATAACCTTTGATAACTCTTTAATTGGTCCGGTTATTCCCGAAGTAAGAAAAAATACTGCTAATAATACTATCAACATAGTAATTGCTCCAACAAACACATAAGTATTTATCATATCTCTTAATGGATTGATGTAAATAAATTCTGCACTAGAGCCATAAGCCAAAATCCAGCCCCAAGGCTCAAAATATTCCCTGTAGTCATAGGCAATGCCTGTCTCCCCGGTCATATCATTTTCGAACAGATACTCAACCACTTTATCGAACTTTGTTTCGTCGGTTAGAAGTACTCCCAAATCTTGTCCATCAGCGGAAATATAGCCATTAATACTGGCGCCTTCCAGAAATGGATGCATTAGCACATCAGCGCTTTTATCAATTGCATATACATAAACATCAGGTGTTGCACACACAATGGACTGCAACAGGTCTCTTGTTCCATCGCTTTTCATAGGTCCGAGCAGTGTTGTTTTTGCTTTCTCCTGAGCCACATCAAGGCTCATTTTTCCTTCCTTAACCATTTGATCGTAGGAAGATAATATTCCCATAGTATATTTGATAATCTCCCTAGACTTTTCTTCACCGGCATCCAGCAGTTTGTCTTTAGATGTATTGTAACTACTTATGAACAATACAATAAGAGGAGATATGGCAATAAAAAAGCATAAAAGAAATACATTCAGCTTTAAGCCTATTCCCTTATATCCGCTTACTTCACTTCTACTTTTTGACAGCATGTTAAATTCCTCCTTGCAGCATTTTAAATTTTTATATAAGATTTCTCCAGACTATGCCTCTTCCGTAATATTCCACCTATCACTTGTCAATTCAACCAAATCAAGAAGTATAATAATTCTATCCTTCAACTTGCCTATACCGCTTATTAATCTCTTGGTCTTTCCCTTTGTCAGTTCTGATATGGTATCAATATCTTTAATGCTTATATGCAAAACCTCAGAGACTTCATCCACAATTATCCCCAACTGTTTATTCCCTTCACTGGCAATTATTATTCTTGTACCTATATCATGCTCTTTTGTTCCTAGTAATAGTATTTTCCGCAGGTTGATAATTGGTATAATATCACCGCGGAAATTGATTATTCCCTCCACAAATTCGGGGGTATTAGGAATTGGGACCGATTCTGCATAAGAACAGATTTCCTTTACCTTTAATATGTCTATTCCATAGAATTCACTATTAAGCTTAAATACTACAACCTGTCTACTTGGCATAAAGCAAACTCCCTTCTACATGTTTATCTATATACGCAGTATAAAAACTCCTTTATTGAGAAACATCTCTTATGTTAAACCTTGGAATTCATCTAGTTTTGTTACAATTTGAAAAGTTCATTTATATGTATCTTAGTGTCATTGAGCATTTGATTTATTGCTTGTCCATACGTACAAATACTTATACTACTTTTTGCCAATTAAAATATAACTTAAAGGAATTTGTGCATCTAATTCTTCCTGCTTTTTATGCCCTGCAGATATATCTTTGGCATATTCAGAAAAATATTCTATCTGAAGGCCATTATTAACTAACGCCATGATTAATGTAGAAACTGTATGAACAAACCAATAATGTGTTTTTGCAGCATAATCCGTCCCCCCCACATAATCCAGGCTACAGTTTTCGACAATTGGCTCATCCCTAAAATATGGTTCTATAATTTTCAGCCTGTCTTCAATATTGTTATCATCAAAAGGTAACATTTCACTAAAGGGATGAATCTCATGTATAAGAATAATCCCATTTACTCGTAACAAATCTGAAATTATCTTGAAGAAACCGCCCGGGTCTGGAATCCACCCAATACAACCAGCAGTAATATGAACAATATCAAAGGAGTTATAAAGTTCTTCCGAAATATCATAAGCGTCAGAGCGAATAAATTCACAATCAATATTGAACTTTTTTGCACGTTCTCGTGCTTCTTCTATTGCTTCATCACAGATATCAATACCCACACAACGGTTGGCACCCATATTTTTTATAGACAACAATTCAACTCCATTATTGCAGCAAAGGTGAATTACATCCTTACCTTGAACATCTATTCTTTCTAATACTTGTAAAAGATTCTTATCCTTTTGACAAATATAACCCGGTGTTGAAAACAACTGATCTAATTCTTCTTTTGATGCAGCTTGGTGTTTTGGCATAGCTTC
>JAWLHF010000168.1:0-4825 GCA_041690515.1 Clostridiaceae bacterium
AAAAAGAGGGGGTCATTGTTTTTAATTTGCAAAAAATTTTGAAACCCTTGATAAATCTAAATTTAAATTCTAATAAAATCAAAACAAGTTAACACAAACGAATATTTACAGGGGGTGTAGTAATGGAACTGATAAACCTATACGAGATGGAGGAGCTGGAAATGGTTCCGGGTTATCATGCCAAATTTGTACATTCTGAGAATGTGACATTGGCTTATTGGAACATAGAAAAAGGCAATGCGCTGCCAAAACATGCCCATCCTCATGAACAGGTGGTGAACCTTATTGAAGGAAGCTTTGAAATCACAGTAGACGGTGAAAGTAAAGTAATTGAAGCCGGATCAGTAGTTATAATACCTTCCAATGTCATGCACTCAGGAAAGGCTGTGACTTCATGCAGGATAATCGATGTATTCTACCCGATAAGAACCGATTATATACAGAAATAACATAAGATGGTACTACAGCCCATGTAACCTGATAAACCTGCCGGGAATATACTTATAACGGATAGAAAAACAGCAGGATTTGGTATGCGGCGATAATTGGTCATATGGAGGCCGGTGGGAGTGGTGTGTTATGTTCAGGTATCTAAATGAGTGGGATAGAACTGTCTTGCTTGACTATCTGATGAAGAATGAAGAAGAAGCAGCTTTTCTTATTGGAAATGTACAACAGTTCGGCATTACAAACATGAGCGGTATCCTGCGGTGTGGAGATTATTTCGGCTATTTTAATGGAGATACTCTAAAGGGTGTCATAGCGTTTTATAATATTGGTAATTGCTTTTTACATTATGATTCTGAGGAAGCTGTGGATTATTTCTTCCGACTGATGGAAATGAGAAGGTTCAGCATTCTGCTGGGGGTGGACCGGCTTATAAAGCCGATTCTTGGAAGAATAAGGCACAGCAGGTATATAAGAGAAATAGAAGAGTGCAGCTATTGTGTCAACAAAGATTTCAAACCCTTCAGCCTTGAAGGGATAAGATTCGTAAATATATTCGAAGATATCGATATAGAAGTGATAAACTTCATAAGAAAGGCATACTTGAATGGCTTTGGCGCAGAGCGGAGTATTGAGGGAACAAAGCTTCTTCTGTCTCAAAGAGGCGATGAGGAAGAATTTATAATACTGTCCAAGGGCAACAGGCTGATGGCGCAAGCCTGTATACAGACTTCTACAGATAATACAAGCCAGATAGGAGCTGTATACACTCTTGAAGAAGAAAGAGGCAAGGGTTATGGCAAGGCAGTCGTTTCAGAATTATGTGAGAGGATAATAAAAAAGGGAAAAACCCCCACATTAATAGTGAACAAGCAGAATACTCCGGCATTAAGCGCATATAAAGCTCTTGGATTTGAAGAAAAGGATGATTATCTGATAGTAAAGCTATACAGCTGATATTTTAGGAAAAACAGGAGGTAATTACATTTGAAGTGGCTTGACAAACTGGAGAGAAGACTTGGCAAGTTTGCAATAAAAAACCTTATGGGTTATATTGTGGGTATCACAGGAATTGTATATGCATTAGCATATTTTGACAGGAGTGGAGCTGTAATTGGCAAGCTAATGCTTATACCTGAGCTGATAATGCGAGGAGAGGTATGGAGGCTATTCACATATGTTTTTATTCCTCCAGGTACGACAATAATATGGATCATGTTTATACTGTACTTTTACTATATGATAGGAAGCGCTTTGGAGCATGAGTGGGGCAGCTTCAGGTTTAATATGTTTTATCTAACAGGCATGCTGGGAACTACCATAGCAGCCTTCATCACCGGTTATGGGGCAACAGCTACATATATAAATTTATCAATGTTTCTTGCGTTTGCAAGGATATATCCTGATTATCAATTGCTATTGTTCTTTGTAATACCGGTAAAGGTAAAATATCTGGCAATGCTGAACTGGGCATATATTGTATTTACTGTACTGGTCGGGGATGTGTCAATCAAGCTTATCGCAATAGTTTCGATAATGAACTACTTCCTGTTTTTTGGAAGGGCTATTGTCACAAGATCCAAGAGCAACAGACAGGTTCATTATAATAGGCGAAGATTCAGATCTGAGATACCAAGGGACTTAACCATACATAGGTGTACTATCTGCGGCAAGACTGAAAAAGATGATCCGAATATGGATTTCAGATACTGCCCCGAATGTGAGGGGGATTATGAGTATTGTATGGATCATGTAAGAAACCATGAACACGTGAAGAAGAATGAAAATGAGGCGAATTAGTCACCTCATTTTTTTTGCAGATAATCATCAATTATCTTTTCCGCTATTCTTTTCTGTATACTGGCTGTTGCTACCAACATAAGGACGGTGAGCAGGATCTTCGAAGTCTCTTTTGACTCATCAGGGAACTTCTCTGACTTTTGATTTATCAGCTCCAGCTTCTGTGTCAGAGCTCCCTTCAAATCTACGATACTATTTTCCTTTACCTCAAGAAAAGTGTTGTACAAACTGCTGAGATATTCCATATCATTTTCAGAGGAGGCCATGTTTTTAAATAATGGTTCAAATAATATGGTTATATCGTTTATTGACAGTACTTGCTTCAGGTAATAGATAAGTATAAGAAGGATCATGTGTTGTCTATTGTATTTTTTATTTTTTGACGGAAGCAGAATTTTTGATTTTGTGTAATTGTTTATCATTGTTTTTGTCAATATCTTATCTTTCAATGTTCTTTTATGATACCCCAGCTTATTGTCAATAAATGTGGTGACTTGGTCCATATATAAATCAATATCAGGAATATCCTGTATACTTATATCGCCTCCCTTGGCTATATGTTCCAATATGACAGAAAAGGAGCTGTCGTTAAAATCCATATACATCACCTCACTACAGTTTCTTTTGTATACTCTTAACCTATAGTATACCATACTCTTCCATAACATATAATAATCTTATTCAGCAATGAAGTCGACAGGAATTCGTTATCTTTAATATGAATAAAAATATATATTGAATACATAATAACTCTAGTATATAATATACATATAATTGTATGTAGTAATTAGAACTACATAGGGCAATATGAGGATTTTTTTGAAGGAGGAAGTAAGATAATGAGCATGAGAATAAAAGATCCGGTGAGTGGTTTTTCACATTTGGCAGGAGCATTGTTGTCAGCGGTAGGGCTGTATTATCTTGTGCGTTATGCTGTGATAAATGGAACGGTGTGGCATATAGTCTCCTTTTCCATATTCGGGGCAAGTCTTATACTTCTATATACAGCCAGTACAGTTTACCATCTGTCTGTAGTATCTGAGAGAGGCTCTATGATACTGAGAAAGATAGACCATATGATGATCTATGTGCTTATTGCAGGTACGTATACACCGGTATGTCTTATTCCTCTAAGAGGCAGCTGGGGCTGGAGTCTTCTCATAAGTATCTGGGGAATTGCGATGGCAGGTATTGTACTTAAAGTGTTGTGGTTCAATGCGCCGAGATGGTTGTACACTCTGTTTTATCTTATTATGGGCTGGCTTATCGTGATTGCTTTTGTGCCGCTGGCGAAAACCATGCCGACAGAAGCGATAATGTGGCTGGTAGCAGGGGGATTGCTTTATTCCATTGGTGCTGTTATATACGGAACAAAGTGGCCGAGGTTAAAATCGAAGGTATTCGGATTCCATGAAGTTTTTCATATTTTCGTGATGTACGGCAGCTTTTGTCACTTTTGGATGATGTTCAGGTATATACTATATTTATAGAAGCCGGAGATACTGCTTTTATGACAAATAGAAAAATGAGTTTTTTAGTATTGCCCTTGATATACATGTATTTTTACTAGTACTTTTTAATCGAAAAAAATGCTTCGCAAGAAGCTTTTTTATGTGCAAAAATAAGAAAAGCGGGATTGCTCAAATTTTCCTACATATTATAATAAGCTCAGGTTAATATAATTACAGATAATTCTTAGATTAATCTTAGATTACATAATAAAAAGGTTAATAGAGAAAAAAGGAGATAATCAGAAACATAGAATTTTAAACCTAATAAATTATAAAAGGTGATACTTTACTCGTATATACTTATTTGATATATTGTTTAATGTTCTTGTGTATGAGAGCCATTGCAGCAATGAAGCGGTACTGCCATGAATGGAGGAATTGATGAATGTTTCCTTATTAGTTTAAGAAGAAATTGTTAATTGACACTAAACGGGAAACGTGTTAAGATAAGATTCCTGTCGCAAACAGCACAGGATGAAAGACAAAAGAGAATGTCCCTTCCAGACAGCGATGTTGTCTGTTTGGTAATGAAGCTAAGCGTCATTAGAAAGTACGAAATCAAGAAATGCTTCTTGATTAGTAGTAAGAAGGAATTACCAATTGACACTGAGCAACAGACATGATAGAATGTAATTCCTGCCTCGGATGTGAGGCAAAAAACAGACAGGAAACGAGATACAGAAGTTACCACTAAAAACCAGCAAAAACAGTATTGACAGCGAATTGAGGATGTGGTAACATAGTAAAGGTCGGCGGCAGAAACGCCACCAACATTTACTAAAAAGCATACATTGAGGTATGCGATACAAATGGCCTTACAGGCCCGTTACAACTTGATCCTTGAAAACTAAACAGTGTAAATTGATAACCAAATGAAGGTTTGAAGCGTAGAGATATCTGCGCTGAGAACAGTCAGAATTCTTTTGAGTTAGGGCAGATGATTAAGTGATTTAGTGAGGCGCGAAAAACAAGGTGCCTGAACATATTTACTTTGTAAATACGTTTTGCACCCAACATATTTGTTGCTTCGCAAAAATATTTAACTTAAGAGTTTGATCCTGGCTCAG
>JAWLHF010000169.1:0-4765 GCA_041690515.1 Clostridiaceae bacterium
GCAGCACCGAACCTTAACATGAGAGATCCGGTGCTGTATAGGATACTTAAATCCCATCACCACAGAACAGGAGACAAATGGTGTATATATCCCATGTACGACTTCCAGCACCCTCTTTCGGATGCACTGGAAGGTATTACTCACTCCCTCTGCTCTTTGGAATATGAGGATCATCGTCCGTTGTACAACTGGGTGGTGAAGGAGTGCGAGGCTGAGCATAGTCCGAGACAGATAGAGTTCGCCAGGTTGAACCTGACATATACTGTGATGAGCAAGAGGTATTTGAGAGAGTTGGTAGAAACCGGTATCGTAAGCGGATGGGATGATCCAAGAATGCCAACGTTATGCGGACTTAGAAGAAGAGGCTATACTCCGGAGTCAATAAGGGATTTTTGCGATAGGATAGGTGTGGCAAAGACTAACAGTACTGTCGATTATGCATTGCTTGAACATTGTATAAGAGAAGACCTGAATAAGAGAGCGGATCGCGTTATGGCGGTACTTCGTCCCTTAAAGGTCATAATAGATAATTATCCTGAGAATCAGGTTGAAGAGTTTGACGTAGAGGTCAATCCGGAGGATCCCGGCAGCGGAACAAGAAAGGTGCCTTTCTCCAGAGAGCTTTTCATTGAGAAGGATGACTTCATGGAAAATCCGCCTAAAAAATATTTCAGACTGTATCCCGGAGGAGAAGTCAGGCTTAAGAGTGCGTACTTCGTAAAATGTGAAAGTGTCGTAAAGGACCCACAGACGGGAGAGGTCATTGAAGTCCATTGCACTTATGATCCCGCATCAAAGGGAGGTAATTCTCCTGACGGACGTAAGGTAAAAGGAACGATCCATTGGGTATCCGCTGCTCATGCACTGAATGCAGAAGTACGTCTGTATGATCAGTTATTTTCGGTGCCAAACCCGGGAGAGGATGGAAGGGAATACAAGGATGACCTGAACCCCAACTCGCTGGAGGTACTGATTGATTGCAAAGTCGAGCCGGGCCTCGCAGAGGCTAAGGTTGGAAAAGGCTATCAGTTCCTCAGAATGGGCTATTTTTGTCCTGATAGTAAGGACTTTACTAAAGATAAGCCGGTATTCAACCGAATAGTCGGATTGAAGGACTCCTGGTCAAAAATAGTAAAATAATTACATTTAAGGCCCTGTAGCTGAGTCTGCAGGGCTTTTTTGAATACTTCCCTTATTGTTAACAGTACATAAAACTGTTATTATATTATTATACTGTAAATAATCGGTGGATTGAACAGCTTGGGAGCACTCAAATCCACCTATGAGGGGGTGTGCGAATGTTAGGAGATTGGAGCATGCTGACGGCTTTTCTGTATGTAGTGGGTTTGGTGCTTCTTATGATTGAAGCATTGATACCGGGAGTTGGAATCGCCGGAATAAGCGGGGTCATACTGGTATTGGTCAGTATAGTGATGATTTCCTCGAGTTTTTTCCAGGCAGTGCTTATACTTGTAGGTACAATAGCTATAGCAATACTGCTGATTGTTGCTCTATACAAGCTTGGCTATGGAAAAGGCTACGTAAAATCAATGATACTGAGCACTGAACAGAAAAATGAAGAGGGATACGTAAGCAGCAAAGGTTATGAGAAATATCTCGGCATGCGCGGTAAGGTCAATACTCCACTAAGATCTGCGGGTACTGTTCTCATAGAAGGGGAAAGGATAGACGCAGTGTCTGAAGCAGAATTTATAGAGAAGGACGTGGAGGTTGAGGTCATAAAGATTGAAGGTAATAGAGTCGTTGTGAAAAGAGTATAAAAATATTGGAGGTATTTAAATGGACATAGTATTTTATATTGTAATGCTGTTTGTCATAATTCTGGGCCTGACAATATTCCTGAGCTTTGTTCCTTTGGGGCTGTGGATATCGTCCCTGGCCGCAGGGGTCAACATAGGTATTTTCAACCTGGTTGGTATGAGACTCAGAAGAGTTGTTCCCAGTAGGATAGTAAATCCTCTTATTAAAGCAAGAAAGGCCGGATTGAGCGTTGTCGTGAATCAATTAGAGGCCCACTACCTTGCAGGCGGTAATGTAGACAGAGTAATAAATGCACTGATAGCAGCACAGAGGGCTGCAATAGATCTGAGCTTTGAAAGAGCTGCTGCCATTGACCTTGCAGGAAGAGATGTTCTGCAGGCAGTACAGATGAGCGTTAACCCGAAGGTTATTGAAACACCTGTTGTAGCTGCAGTAGCAAAGGATGGTATAGAAGTAAGGGCTAAAGCAAGAGTGACAGTCAGAGCAAATATCGAAAGGCTTGTAGGCGGTGCGGGAGAAGAAACAATAATAGCGAGAGTAGGCGAAGGTATAGTAACAACTGTTGGTAGCTCTGAGACACATAAGTCAGTATTGGAGAATCCTGATCTGATATCAAGGACTGTACTATCCAAAGGTCTTGACTCCGGTACAGCCTTTGAAATACTTTCCATAGATATAGCTGACGTAGACGTTGGAAGAAACATAGGTGCTCAGCTTCAGACAGACCAGGCAGAAGCCGACAAGAGGATAGCACAGGCTAAGGCTGAGGAAAGACGTGCCATGGCTGTAGCAAAAGAGCAGGAAATGAAAGCTTCAGTACAGGAAATGAGAGCAAAGGTTGTGGAAGCTGAGGCTGAAGTGCCCAAGGCACTTGCAGATGCTTTGAGGAATGGCAAGATGGGAGTAATGGATTATTACCAGCTTCAGAATATACAGGCAGATACTCAGATGAGGGATGCAATTTCTAAGACCGGCAAAAGCGAAAGCATAGATAAGGAAAAGAAATAATTCCCCATAGCGACATCTCCAAAAGGAGGGATGTATTTGGAAGGCTTATTTATTATAATTTCCATAATAATAGCAATAGCAAACTTTGCTAATGAGCAGAAGAAGAAACAGAATAAAGAGCAGGGCAATGTGAAAGGGCAGCAATTACAGAAGAGCAGGCCTAATCCACGCCATCAGGGAAGGCTTCAACAACAGCCTGAAAGAGCCGCTATGGATACTGGAAACCCTTGGGGCGTACCTGCGCCAACACTTTTCGAACTGAGTGAAGGTACAGAGGCTGAGGATAGAAAGCAGATGGGAAGTCTGAAATTTAACAGCTCAGAAGGAATCTGCAATGAACACCCTGAACATAATCGAAAAAAGAGTAAAGCAAGAAATACGGAACCCCAAATTGAGACAGTTAGGCAGGAGGAAGCTCCCATATTAGAGCTTACAGAAGAAAACCTGATAAGAAGTGTTGTAATGGCAGAGGTTCTAGGGCCTCCCAGGGCTCTAAAAAGAAATGTGAGATGAATTGAAAAGCAAGTTAAGTAAAGGCTTAACTTGCTTTTTTATGTTCTTCAAAGCACTTCCCAGGCATAGATTAGTATAGAAATAGAAATGTTTTAAGCTGGAAATTCCATAAATTTTTGTTCCATTGCAGCGCTTCTGCGCAGTGGTCTATAAAAGGGAATTTCTAACTTCAGAACAAGTCTTAAGAGGTGGCGCTATGAGTAAAAGAGGTTATAAAATAAGGGAAAAGGTCTCTAATGCCTTTGAGCTTCCAAAGGATATAGTACTGGATGTTTCAAAGGTCATTATAATTGGTACTGACCAAATAACTGTAGAAAACCATAAAGGAATAGTAGAATACAGCGAAGAGCTGATAAGAATCAATACCGGCAGCAGTATCATGAAGCTGACCGGGCGGAATCTCATAATAAAGACCATTCTGCAGGAGGAAATCACTATCACCGGTGAAATAACAGGTATAGAATTCTGAAAAACAATCGGTCAGAGGTCATTAAAAGGTGCTGGGAGGCTGGAATGACATGTTTATCATACGAATATGGAATTATTTAAGGGGATATGCTATTATTATTGTTAAAGGAATGAAAATTGAAAGATTTATTAATCTTGCGGTAATCAACAATATTTACATATGGGATATCAAGAAGCTTGATTATACAACGGTTAGGGCAAAAATCGGACTGGACAACTTTGGAAGGCTAAGAGATATTGTAAGAAAAACAGACAGTTCGGTGAGTATATTAAGCAAACGGGGGCTTCCATTCGTATTAAGGAATATAAAGAGAAGGAAGCTTTTTTATGCAAGTCTGCTGTCGCTGTTCATATTGGTATACATAATGTCATCATTTATATGGATGATAGAGATTTCAGGAGTTAGTACGGTTGACAGTGAAAAACTCATAAAGCATCTCTATGCGGAAGGCTTGAAGGAAGGAAGCTTCAAGGGCAAACTGGACAGAAGGCATATAGAAAATCAGGTGCTGATAAAAATGCCGGAAATATCATGGATCGGTATACAGATAAGGGGTACCAAGGCAGTTGTAGAGGTTGTGGAGAAAAAGGAAGCACCCCCTTTGATAAGCCGCACGGATGCATGTGATATTGTTGCAGCTAAAGACGGAGTTATAACAAAACTGCTGGTGCTCTCAGGAGATCCTCTTGTTAAGGATGGAGACTCAGTAAGACAAGGCCAGAAGCTGGTTACAGGCAATATACTGAGGGAAAATCTGGAGCCCCGCCAGGTACATTCCCTTGCACAGATAAGTGCAAGGACATGGTATGAGGATGCGGAGGAAATACCCCTGCAGCAAATGGAATACAGACCTACAGGAAAGGTATCCAGACAATATAAGCTGAAGCTTATGAACAAGGAGCTATCCAGAAAACGGAATGTGCGTTTTAAGGATTTTAATGAATTTGTTACGGAGCGAAACCTTATAAGCTTTGGGGATTATATATTCCCGGT
>JAWLHF010000170.1:0-4632 GCA_041690515.1 Clostridiaceae bacterium
CGGATGTTCCCGCCCCTATTATTGCAACTTTCATATTAAACCCCTTTATCAGTTTTCTGATAATATTATTACCCTATTTGTAAAAAATTAGTTGCGGGGCGCTTATCAACCTACTCCTGAATATTTAACAAGTCAAAGTAAAGAATAATACATACAAATATCAGTTTCTATTAAGAATGTCTTTAGAAATATCAGGAGGTCTGTCATGGCAAGTTGGCTCTGGTATACTTGGCTGTCTGCCATATGCTTCGGAGTAACAGTTTTTGTTGCATATAGGAAAAGGAAGGAATATGAGCTTTCCACCCTTGCCGTATATTATCTGTTTGTGACATGCATCACGTGGATTGGGGAATTTGTAGCACTTGGACTATTTGATTCCTATGAATACAAGCCCGGTATATTCACGGACCAATGGGCTGAAAATCTTGCCGGGCATCTTTTTCTCAATGCAAGCATGTTTCCTGCTGCTGCATTCTTAATAACCCTCTATCCCCAGCGCTTGCTGATGCTTTCATCGATTACAGCATTCTTTCTTCTAGCGGAATATCTGTTTGAAAGCCTGGGGATATATGAGCAGCATTGGTGGAAATATTATATGTCAGCTATTAATGTTATCATCTTTATGACAATCGCCAGAAAATGGTTTGAAAAAATAAAGCATCCGCAGTATAATATACCGCGGCTGCTGACTTTTTACTTTGTTGGTTTTCTAATCATCCATACCCCCTTCCCATTCCTCTTGCTTCTGAGGAAGCAGCATTACAGCATTGAAATGATTTTCCGTATCGTAGGTAATATGTATCGGACCAGCATAATGTTCATATTCAGCTATCACCTTATTGAAACTGCTGTTATTGTCTACTTTGTATGTGTACTAGGCAAATGGTATTGGAAGCTTCTGCCCTTTGTCATGACTGCTGCAGTTCAAACAGCACTTGCAAAAATGAATATCCTGATTTTAACGGAAGGCTGGAAGCTGATCTACACAATTGCTTTATACTGGGTGTGCCTTGCTGTTTTTATGCTCCTGGAGAAATACACCTTGAGACCTGGATAATATATGGAGCTGTTGTGTAATAATAGAAAAATGTGCAACAAACGGACGCGCAATGCGCGCCCCTACAGTATAATAATGGCAATCCGTAGGGACGGCCATTGAACCTCCGCATCTTGCACATTCCTCAGGGCAGGCATGGAAACCTGCCCCTACGTGTTATTCAGCCAAATCACTGGTAGGGGACGGTTTCCATGCCGTCCCGTTAATGACACATCATGGTTGCAGCTGGAGTGAAAAGTCCTCCAAAGCCCCACTTGAACACTCGAAACTTGCAACAGGACCCCTGAGACATGACCCTGTGCCTGCATCTCGCAACCGAAAATGCAGCTGTGTCGCATTTTCCTACATATATACAAAAGGAGTGCTGCAGACTACCTGTTCAGTAGTTTACAGCACTCCATATATTACTTATTCACAACTATTAAAGGTTGACTCCCAAATCTTCCTGTGCAGGCTGATCCGGTATTGAATTCTGCATCATGGTGTTCAAATCTATTGAGTTCTCAGGTGTCACTTCCGGCAGCTCAATTGGCATTTCCTTATTAATATCATATATCAACGCACTGAAATCAATGCCTATTGTATAGATTGCCGAACTGGTCTGTGCACTGTCCTCTACGCCTGTCATTGCATCGAGCTTTGCCACATCAATTACAAAATCCATGCTTCCTGACTGGCTTACTATATAGCCATTTTCATCTATGGCATATTCAAGAGTTATTCCTTTATCACCTACAAGCTGTATGTTCTCTATCTGATCCATGGCTTCGTTGAACTGAGCCAATATTTCAGGCTTCTTGATTTCAAATTCAGCCATTGCCTTATCCATTTCAGCTGCAGGGTCCACTCCTTCCGGCGCAGATACAGCAAACTTCTTCATGAAATCAATGTATTCAACCGCATATTCCATTACATCCTTATTGTTGGCAAGATTATTCACTGTATAGCGTAAAAGCTTCTTTGCCGCCTTATCATCAAGCTTCACCCCATAGATATCGGCATTGACGATGCCCTCAGGGGTTGTAACCTCACTTTTGCCTTCGTAAGATATGAATTTGAAACCAGGGTCATATTGCGCCATGTATTTCCCCATAAATACAAGGGTTTTTTCCTGAAGCTCCTTGGCAAGCTTAATTGTATCGGCATAATTGGCACCTGCCATCTGCCCGTCAGTTTCCTGAGCCGCAAATGCACTGCCGAGATCCATAACCATATATTCTTTTCCTGCAAATGAAGGCTCCATTGCTGTCAGCATTGCCGGAGGCTTAATAATCTCTATAAACTTTGGTTTGTCTCCGTTAAGGTCCATATCTGCCCAAATGCTCATATCGTTTATTATCATTCCACCGAAGCTCACACCAAGATCCATTTGCATCTTTACTGCTGTATTGTCATCATTAGTATGTTGTTTCATATTTATTGACATACTCGCCCCATCAGCCATGGCTTTGACCTGCGCAAAGCTCATCTGTTCCTGTTCACTTAAGCCTGATGCATCAAGCCTTAAAGCAAACTGTATTTCACTCTGGCTTGACTTTATAGTTTGAGCTTTGATCATTGCATCGTAAAGTGCCTTACCTTCTGCTGCAGCTGTACATCCTGACAGCATGGCAGCCATAAGGCATATGACTACTATGATTCCCAAGACTTTCTTTGAATTTTTCATCAATAATCCTCCATCCTTGTAGTTTTATGTATAATATCTCTTTCAACAAACCGATTCAGCCACCATTCTACCATATATCGTATATTATGTAAAGTCATGTACTTTGGGCAGGAATTTTGTCGATTGTTATACCTCTTCTGTTTGCAGATGATATCACTTACAATTCATATTATTCAAATGCACCACTAATGCCATAAAAAAGTTTAAGTTCTTCCATATCATATATCTTCATTTATCAATTCCAAGCACATACTTGAATATAGTAGGTTTAAGCTTCAGATAGTCACAGAATTTGTTAAAAAATTGTCTGTATTTACATTTTATCACAATTTCGATACTGATCAACATTTTTCGACACTTTTCTACATACTTCCTTTGATAATTGATTATATGCGTAGTATAATTATTCTGAAATATTATTTTTCTGTTGCTAAAGGAGCTGAGCTAGTAATGATTACGCTTTACACCAATGACAATAAGCTCCGGATAGGAAAGAAAGAAAAACAAAGGCTTTATATCCCAGTACCTATAAAGTTCTGGATGTGCCATTTGATATCTATAATATGGACAGGCTTTTCAATATATGTATCCCTTCCATGGCTTAAGGATTTTTCAAAGATTGTAACATATCCTGCTGCACTTCTGATAATAAGCGGAATAGCCTATATACCCGGTTATCTCAATGCTTTTCTTGTAGCCAGTCTGATTCTTGACCGCCAACCCTCCTTTAAGAATGAGTGTCCCGATAAAATCATCACCGTTCTTATTGCAGCGAGGAATGAAGCTGATAGGATCAGGGAGACTATCAGTTATATAGCAAAGCAGGATTATGCAGGAAAAATCAAAGTCATGATAATCGATAACGGCTCGACAGATAGAACAGCAGAAAAAGCGCGTCATGCAGGAAGAAGAATGAATTTGGACCTGTCGGTTCTAAGAGAGGATAAACCCGGAAAATTCAATGCATTGAATACAGGACTGAAGCATACCTCCACGGATCTGGTTGTCACTCTGGATGCAGATACCCTTTTGCACAAGTCAGCCATCAGATATCTGGTTGCCAGGATCGAAAGTGCTCCGGAATCAGTTTGTGCTGTTGCCGGTTCTGTACTTGTAAGGAACAGCCGACGGCTCTTGCTTGCAAAAATACAGGAATGGGACTACTTTTTGGGCATTGCATCAATCAAAAGATTACAGGGTTTATACCAAGGAACACTGGTAGCTCAGGGTGCTTACAGCATTTACAGGACTGAGAGCATTAAGGAAATTGGCGGATGGCCGGATGCTATTGGCGAGGATATTGTATTGACGTGGAATCTGCTAAGACAAGGGGGACTCACATATTTTGAGCCTTTGGCAGTAGCTTTCACAGATGTACCGACAACTCTCTATTCTTTTGCAAGACAACGCTCCAGATGGGCAAGGGGAATGATTGAAGCCCTTAAGCAAGTAAAGCCCTGGCAGCAGCCGCAGGTATATACTAAATATATGACAGGCATAAACCTGGTAATGCCTTTCCTGGACTTTTCATATACCCTTTTCTGGCTGCCCGGTATGCTTCTGGCCTTCTTCGGGATATTTTGGATAGTAGGCCCCATGACATTATTGGTGCTGCCTTTGACTCTGCTGAGCTATGGAATACTGTACTCGTATCAGTTGTATGTATTCAGAAGGCTCAATCTAAGGGTACGTAAAAACCTGTGGGGATTTATTGTCTTTGTACTTTTCTATCAGATGCTTATGTCACCTATCTCCGTATGGGGATATCTGCAGGAATTTCTGCAGTTGAAAAGGATTTGGAAATAAGGGGTTAACACGTAAAAAGGAGTACCACTAACTACTTATTCAGTAGTTTTGCGGCACTCCTTTTCTCTATTCAACTATGAAATTTGCTCCGCCAGGCTGTCTA
>JAWLHF010000171.1:0-4519 GCA_041690515.1 Clostridiaceae bacterium
TATGCGGTTGGCGGATTTTTCAACGTGTCTTTAGACACAGCCAGTAATATGCCCTTATAGGGCTGAGCAAACTACCCGTTTAACGGGTAGTCATGATTAAAAGTTTTTGTTGACAATTAATAACAGTAAGAGTAATATTAACAGTGTTAAGAATTTAAATGATTGTTAATATGTTCTATGGAAATAAAAGCAGTTTGTACAGATACCTTCATACATATGGATAGAAAGAGGGCAGGGATATGGAGAAAAGAGCAGCCAAGGATAAAAAAGATTACAAGAGGAAGAGGATCAAAGGTTACTTTCTGGAAGCGGCAAAAGGGTTAATAATCAACCAAGGTGTTGAAGCTGTATCGGTAAGAAAGGTAGCGGATATGGCAGGATATTCATACGGGACCATATATAACTACTTCGCGGATATAAATGAGCTGCTGTGGGAAGTCAAGATTGACATGACCAATGACTTGGTAGAAGAGATTAGTGAGAAAACGCAGAATACCACTTATGATATCCAAGGAATAAAAGGCTTATTTAGGATATATACAGCATATTATTTCAAAAACCCCAATGTTTTTAAATTCTTCTATCTGCACTCTCTCAGCAGGCCGGAAGTAACAACTGAGGAAAGTATTATTGAACCGGATTTCAACACCATGTGGAAGGATACATTCAAGGGTTTTGTAGATACCGGTAAGCTTCAGGAGAAGGATATAGAAGTAGTTGCAAAGCTGATTATATACGCAGTGCACGGAATGCTGACATTATGCTTCTCCAATAACGGAGATCTGACAGAAGAGAATGTTTATAAGGAGCTTGATAAAATAGTTGATTATCTACTTTGATATTAGGATTGATAAAGGTAAATAAAAGGAGGAGAATGAAATTGTATCAACCGAACACAAATAGGACTAAGGCTGCAGCAGTGGCTGACCTGAACCTGAGAGGACTCTATAGACTTGGCGGTATTGCTGCTCTGCTTTCAATAATGTTGGTGTTAGCCGACACTATTATTTCTTTCGGAGGAGGGGATGTCAATCCTGAAGCATTGACTGCAATTGATTGGTACACTATGTTTGAAGGCAGCAGGCTGATGGGCCTTCGTATGCTGGGACTGATAAATGTGATATCTCTGACTATAGGTATACCATTGTATTTTTGTCTCTATGTGACTCACAGGAAAGAATGGGAAATCTTTGCATCCCTTGCATTGATCCTTTACCTGGTGGGTGCTGCAGTCTATATATCAAATAATGCGGCAGTGCCAATGTACGTCCTTAGTAATAAATATGCTTTAGCTGTCACAAATGCCCAACAGGCTCTCCTGGCTGCAGCAGGTGAGGCAATAGTTGCCAAAGGAGCGGATTTCACACCGGGCAGTTTTGTGGGTTTCTTTTTCACTGAAATTGCGGGGATAGCCTTTTCCTGCATTATGCTGAGGGGAAGTGTATTTGGAAAAGCTGCCGCATATTCAGGCATTTTGGGCTTTCTATTACTGACGATCTTTACTGTCTGGCTTACCTTTTTTCCTGTTTTATTTGAGGCAGCAATGGTAGTTGCTATGATAGGCGGAGTTTCAACAATGATATGGAATGTGCTTGTAGCCAGGAGGCTCTTAAATCTGGCACTTGGATAAAGTAAAAGGGGGTATAGCAGTATATCATCTACAGCATAATGGAAGGTTTGACAAATTCCGTATTTTACACTATATTATTGAATTGGGGGTATAAATAACCTGAAGAATAATATGGGGCATTTTGATATGTTTTGCTGACGATACGGGAGGATTATCATGAACGACAGTTTCAGAAGCTCAGGTATTGATATAATTGGAGATATTCCATGGGGTACGCATATAGGTCAGCTATATTCATCAAAGGCTGACTTTTTTAATGTAGGTGCACCGTATATGGCGGCAGGATTGGAGGACAATGAGCTTTGCATATGGATTTATGCCCAGAGTACAAGTTATGAAGAAGTAAGTAATAATATAGGCATGTATGTCAAGGATATAGATAAATATATTGAAAGGGGACAGCTGATAATAATCCCCTATACTGACTGGTATATAAAGGACAGCAGCTTTAATGAAGTCAGAGTGAACAGCCAATGGAGAGAACTAGTGGAGCAGGCTTTGAAAAAAGGTTATGAAGGCCTTAGAGCAGTAGCCGATACATCCTGGCTGGAGAAAAGCTTTTTCAGGAGTTTTTCTGATTATGAGCAAAAAGTCAACAGATTGATATCAGAACTGCCTTTTGTTGTCATATGCCTTTATGATGCCGGCAGTGTGGATATATTTGAGGCTGCTGAAATAGCAAAAAATCACAGCTATTTGATAGTCAAGCATGAGGATGAACTTCGCATTATCAGTAATGTAGAGCTTCAGATAAAGAACAGGCAATTGGAATATGATAAAATGAAAACTGAGTTTTTTTCAAATATCTCTCATGAGCTGAAGACACCTCTTAATGTCATCCTGGCAACTATACAATTGTTAAAGTCTCAAAATAATAAATGCTATAGAGGCGCAGGAGAGAACAAATACCTGAAAATGATGCAACAGAACTGCTATAGACTATTAAGGCTTGTGAATAATCTAATAGATATAACGAAGATCGATTCCAACTACTATGAAATCAGGCTTCAGAACTATGATATAATAGCCCTGGTAGAAGGTATAACGATGTCAGTCGCGGAATATGCGGAAGGTAAAGGAATCAAAATTATTTTTGATACGGATATAGAAGAAAAGGTAATTGCATGTGATCCGGATCAAATTGAGCGTATTATATTAAATCTCCTTTCCAATGCAATAAAGTTCACGAAACAGGGTGGGGAAATATACGTGACCACTCTTTATAAGGTGGGAAGAATCGAGATTTCCATTAGAGATACCGGTATTGGGATCCCCCGGGACAAGCAGGATAGTATCTTCGATAGATTTCAACAGGTGGACAAGTCGCTCACACGACAGTCTGAAGGAAGCGGTATAGGCTTATCTCTTGTAAAAGCCCTTGTTGAGAAGCATAATGGTAGTATCACTTTAAAAAGTGAATTGGGTAAAGGAAGCGAGTTCATAGTGGAAATACCGTGTAATATATTGACTGAGCCGGAAAACAGGTCCAGTATCCAACCGGGGGGACACATTGAGCAAAATTATGTTGAGAGAATTAACGTGGAGTTTTCTGATATTTATGCATAATAAAAGGAGATAGGAACATTTTATTCCTATCTCCTTCTGTTTATTTAGTCAGATTATTAAGCCTCTATATCTCCGCTTTTTTCTTTCTTACCAAAGAAGATGTTTATAGTGGTAACAATCAGTACTATAGCCAGTACGAAGAGTATTGAAGCCAGAGAACCGATTATGATGTTGCCTCCTGCAAAATTGCTTTTTGCAACCAGTACAAGGGCTGTAAGAGTTACACCAAACATGAATATCATTGGAATAACGGTTACCAGATTCTTTTTACCCATCTTAGCCAGCCATGCTGATACTGCCAGCAGTGCCAATCCTGCAAGAAGCTGATTTGCAGAACCGAATATCGGCCATATCTTTGTGTATCCGTAGCTCAGAAGTAATGCTGACAAACCTACGGTCACTGCAGTAGCTGTATACATATTGTTAAGAGGGGATTTTGTCCCGTCCGCCTTTGAAGTCATTTCCTGGAATATATAACGACCCAATCTTGTTGCGGTATCAAGACTTGTAAGTGCGAATGCAGAGAAAGCTAGAGTCACGAATACGGTTCCAACAGGAACAGGGATTCCGAAATTACTCATGAAATCCGCAACACCATTTGCAAATATCTGTGCAGGAGTACCCTTTGCGCCTACTACATATCCTATGGTGATAAGAGCTATTATCGCCAATACACCTTCAATAAGCATTGCTCCGTAGCCTACAAGCTTGGTATCTGTCTCTTTGTCAAGCTGCTTTGAGCTTGTTCCCGATCCAACCAGTGAATGGAATCCTGATATTGCTCCGCAGGCCACTGTTACAAACAGCATTGGGAAGAGATATTGAGCTTTGGCACCTTCACCAACTGTGAAGCCTACCGAAGCAGGTATTGCCATTGCAGGCCTTACAAGTATTACCCCAATGAATGCTCCTGCTAGCATTGCATACAGCAGGAAGGAGCACAGATAGTCCCTGGGCTGCAGCAGCAGCCATACAGGCAGTGTTGATGCACAGAATATATATACAATAAGTATTACGTCCCATGCTAACTTAGACAGCTTAAGCACCGGGAACTGGTAACCTATCCATATGCAGAAGAACAATAGTGCAACCCCTGCAACTGTGGATACCGACAGGCTTGCCCCCTTCCTGTAGACAAAGAAACCGAAAGCCATAGCAAGAATGATGAAAAGTATTGATGCAGTACCTGCCCTTGCTCCTGTAAGTGCTTCAGGTTTTGCGGGGTCAAAAGCAAAAGTGCTTGCGCAGATATCTGTGAATGCGGCAACGACTAGTATGAGTGTAAGGTATGCGAAGATGTTAAAGAGTTTCTTACCTTTTTCA
>JAWLHF010000172.1:0-4501 GCA_041690515.1 Clostridiaceae bacterium
ATATCTTTGTTGCGTTTATTGCCAAAGGGCTGTCCACATAAACAGGAATATGCTTAAGTTTATATTTGTCTGACTCTTTTAGCATATTCAGCACATATAATATTTCCTGAGTCCTCTCTATCGCAAAGGAAGGAATGACCACATTACCGTTCCTTTCTATGGTATCAGTAATAATATCCAGCAGCTGAAGCGTCTTGTTGCCGGTATCCTTATGCAATCTGTTCCCATAGGTGGATTCCATTATCACATAATCTGCTTCTTCAATTATTGAAGGATTATTCATTATAGGAACATCACTGTTTCCCAGGTCTCCGGAGAATACCAGCTTTAATTCCTCACCATTTTCCCTGATCCATAGTTCAACAATGGCTGATCCCAGAATATGCCCTGCATCCTTTAACCGTAAAGTAATGTTGGGTTCCAGACTTATAAGTTTGTTGTATTCTACAGCTTGGTAAAGCTTTAATGCTTCTTCAGCATCCTTTACCGTATATAACGGTTCCACCGATGATTTTCCTGCCCTCTGCCTCTTTCTGTTTTTCCATTCAGCTTCAGATTCCTGTATGAAGGCACTATCAGGCAGCATTATCCTGCAAAGCTCATTAGTGGGTGCAGAAGTGATTATCCTTCCTTTGAATCCTCTCTTGACAAGCTGTGGTATTCTTCCGCTGTGATCAATATGGGCATGAGATAGAATAAGGATATCAATTTCCGAAGGATTGAACCTAAATTGCTCAAAGTTCATATCTTCGGCTTCACTTCCTCCTTGAAACATTCCCGCATCAAGAAGTATTTTTTTATCTTCAATCTCCAAAAGATGGCACGAACCTGTGACAGTACCCGCAGCACCGCAAAAAGTCAGCCTCATATTGCACCTCCATGATTATTTAAAGATTTTTCGTATAATATATTTATATTCGATAAATAAAGCTCATTCCCTCTTAAAATGTTCATTTTGGAACCAAATTCTATTGACAATAAATGCATTTCGTTATATCATTTATATTGTCAGCTTACGGGGCGTAGCGCAGCTTGGTAGCGCGCTTGGTTCGGGACCAAGAGGTCGCAGGTTCAAATCCTGTCGCCCCGACCATAAATATTGATGATAAAACCACTACATTAGCAGTAGTGGTTTTTTATTGCCATTCTATTTCTCCCATTAGTGGAGGCTATGGTCTTTTTACTTCCGCATATTTTAAATCAGTAGCAGCCTCTTAACCTTACCTTTATCACAATTCAATAATATCCGGGTCATATTTCATATCCAGGCCATAAAAATTTATATAACAGTATACAAACTCTCTCTTATATGGTCTTTCCCTTAAAAGCCTCTTAAGCTTTTTTCTATACTTTTCCTCATTCCATTTTTTATTTCTGACATATCTTTTCTTCCCTAATTTCCAGAACTTATGAGGAAAAACCAACATGGCAAGCAGCATCTCATATTCTTCTTTCGTCATCGGGCGAACGGCACAATAGCTCTCTATGATCCTCCTGCAAAAATCAAAATCCCATTTGTATTTCTTTTTCGAAAGTACCCTTCTGATGAACTTGCCTAAATCGCTCATAGGAATATCATGTTGGCAGGACTCAAGGTCCACTATATAAAACCTGCCGTCCTTATCCAGCAGTATATTCTGATAATAATAGCTGTCATGACATACATGGCCTTCATTTATATAATAGTCACAAAGCTCATTATACCTGCTGTGGTCAAGTATCCTTACAGAAAGCTCTGCTTCCTTCATAAAAAAGTCTATGTTGTTCCTGTATGTATAATCAAACTCACCCTTAAGCTTCAGCTTGTCAATGTAATCCTTGAACTTACCTATTTCCTCCCTGCACTTCAAAAAGGTTTTTCTCCATTTTTTTGTATGTGTCCTTATTTTCACATGCTTGGGTGCTTTAAAACCCTTTGCATGATTGTGAAAATCTGCCAGAAGTGCGGCGCTAATAAGTATTTCATCCTTTGATGAAAAACTGACTTCATTGCCTTCAATCCATTTAGTAAGATAAAATGCAGCATCCCTGTGCTTAACCAATGATTTTCCTTCTTTGGTATAATAGTATTCTGCTATATTGTCAAATCCGTTGTCTTTCAGATGCTTCATTATATGATAGCTTTTTTTTGCTTTTCTGTATCCGTGGCTTACTTTTTTTAAGCAGAAGCTTCCTTTGTCAGTACATACCTTATAAGCACTTCTTACTTTTTCCACTGACTCAACAGCGAAGTCATAGTTTCTCAACACCTCTGTCAAGGCAGCTCTTTCATCTCTGTTTATTTCCTGAGAGCATTTTCTTTCCAATCCTGCCTGCATCACATTCACTCCAATCAGTAATACATACTCAATAACCAAATGTTCTCCTATGAACATTTTTCGTTGAATCCAATATATGTTTGGTATATTATATTTTAGAGCTTCTTAATATATCATTTAATATTGAATTTATTATTAATTAAGTTGAAATTAATTGGTTGAAATAAATAAAAATAATCTTATCTTAATTATGTTGACAAAACTCAAAAAATGATATAAAATAATATTCGTTGCCGCATTTGGGCCTTTAGCTCAGTTGGTTAGAGCAACCGGCTCATAACCGGTTGGTCCGGGGTTCGAGTCCCTGAAGGCCCACCATAATGCCTTGGTAGCTCAGTCGGTAGAGCAGAGGACTGAAAATCCTCGTGTCGGTGGTTCGATTCCGCCCCAAGGCACCATAAAGGATTATAACGTAGTGTTGACTGCGTTTTTTTATTTTTTGAAAAGGGAACGGGTAACACTGAACACTCAGAAATCCACGGATTTTCACGGCAGTTTTCTAAAGACTGAAAACAAAAATAAAAGGCTATCGATAAGTATTTTATATCGATAACCTTTTACATTATAGTTTATATAATAATTCTTGCCGTTTAATTCTGAGTATCCTCCGTGTTCTCAGTGTTACCCGTTCTATTTCTACGCTTGTCCGCTTCTTCTGTAGAAAAATGTCTTTACAGGTTCCAGTTTATATCTTTGAGGGAGTATTATCTGTTCAGTACTGCCTACGAACAGCACTCCATTACTATTCAGAGATTCTCTGAACTTTTGATACATCACGGTCTTAGCCTCTTCAGTAAAATATATCATAACATTTCTGCATACTATAAGGTCGCAATTATCCGGATACTTGTCATTCAAAAGGTTGTGGTGTTTGAATTCAATGCAGTTCTTGATCTTGTCGCTTATCTTGTAGCTATCTCCTTCTTTTAAAAAGTAATTGCTAATAAAATCCTTAGGGAGATTTTCAAGGCTCTTGGGAGCATATCTTCCTGTCTTTGCCTTGCTTACAGCACCCTCATCTATGTCCGTTGCAAGTATCTTCAAACTGCTAAGATCAACAAACCTGCTCATCATCATTGCCAAAGAATAGGGCTCCTCACCTGTGGAACAAGCCGCACTCCATATTTTGGGCCTTTTGTTGACCTTCATAATATTGGGCATTATCTCTTTCTCCAGCATCTCCCACTGTGCAGGATTCCTGTAAAACTCTGATACGTTTATTGTAAGATAGTTTATAAACTCATCATATACCTTAGTATCCTGAGTCAATGCTTTATAATACAAATCATAATCATCAAAATTATTCCGGCGGATAAGGGATTCTATCCTTCTTTTCATCTGCCGTTCCTTATAGCTTGACAAATCAATTCCCGTAAGCTTGAGTATCTTCTCTTTAAACCCTTCGTAATCCGTTAACATACAATTCTCCTCAATGTGTATTTTATAGCATATAATAAAGTCTGAATATGTACATATAATTCTATCATATACCAAAAAGAAAAAAAAGTCGTGATATTTTTACATATCACGATAATATAATGTAAAGGGGGTCTCAATGTATTTTGTGAGGTCAGTAATATTGTTGACAATTCGCAGAATAATATACATGAAAACGAAAAAAACACATAACTTGTTGAATTAAAGTCATGTGTCATATTTTCAGGCTAAATAACCGATCATATCTTATAGATTTGCAACCTTTACCGGCTGCTCGAATATTCCCCTTTTAACCTCAGTAGCTGTCATATGCTCTGCTTTTAGCTTCTCCGTCAGATAATTGCATGCATCCCAGGGATTGACATTCTCACCGCAGGTAAAGACATCCACTGCAGCATATCCCAATTCCGGCCATGTGTGTACTGTAAGATGGGACTCAGAAATAATAACAACGCCGCTTACACCCTGAGGACTGAATTTATGGAATGCAACTTCCCTTACCTCAGCTCCTGCTTCCAACGAAGCGTCTACCATGATTTTCTGTATTTTCTCCTTGCTGTTAAGAATATCAAAGCTGCATCCATAAATCTCCGCAAGAATATGACGGCCTAAAGCATTCATATAATATCTCCTCCTTTATTCAGCATACCGTTATGTATCCAGGAAATAAGCACTGCATGTTAATCCTGTCAATAAAAATAATTTTATCATTTTCTCTGAAAAAGTCAATAGTATTCATTGAAATC
>JAWLHF010000173.1:0-4445 GCA_041690515.1 Clostridiaceae bacterium
TCTGGAAAAATACAGTGATTTTCACAAAGAGGCCGGGCTCCTTGCCGGCCTGCTTATGGCAATAAACCCCAGAATGCAGGTCTACACCAATCACATATATGTTGAAACTGTATTCATTACAATATATCTGGCTGTCATTTATTTCGCAATGAAGTATTTCAAGCATGAGTTGACAATTAAATTAGGCCGTCATAAGGCTTATTCGACATCCCGGTACCTGATACTGTACTCATTCTTTCTGGGTATCGGCAACCTTACGCGTCCCGTGCTGCTTCTCATCCCCGGTGTGATGATTGTTTTCATTCTGTTATACATTGCAGCCAGAAGGCTTGATATCAGAAAAGCCCTGAAAACCATTGCATTGGATGGTGCTGTGACATTTGCAATAATGCTGACAGTGCTTTCTCCCTGGATCATCCGTAACTATACGGCAACAGGGCGTTTTATACTGGTTGATACCAACGGCCCCATTAATTTTTACATAGCCCACAATCCTCTCGCCAATGGACAATGGGTGGATGTAAAGCCTCATACTGATATTAACAGGCTTTATGACACAGGTTACCGGGAAGGCCTTGATTATATGAGCAAGAATCTTTCCAAGGAAATCAGCCTCTCCAGGCTTAAGCAGAGGCTTTTCCTTCATCATGGGGATTTTCATATCACAGAAGCAAAGGAACATCTGGACAGGAGTTACAGGCTCCCCTTGTACGGCAGTCTGATAAAGATGGGTATAGTAAGAAAGGCCACTCTGGAGAGCTTTTACAAGTTTCCTCAAATGTCTTTCGTATTTTTATGGAAAGCTGCTCTGATATTTCTGGGGCTTTTCATACTGCGTCTCATTTTATCAAGATCCTTCTATGTGCTGTTTTGTGAGCCTGCTTGGATAATAGGGAATATTCTATACATCAACCTGATAATTCAAATATTCTACTTCGCCCCCAGATATAGGATAGCTGCAGAACCCTTTCTATGTATCCTTATAGGTGTACTTATTGCAGGAGTGCTTACTCCAAGCTCACGTATCAATGCTGCTGATTAGGAATTATATATAGAGTATTATGATGCTTGTAATTATCCATAGCAGTATATTTATAAGCAGCGGTTTGTCGGTAATAATGATTTCTTCGGGGCTTTCTCCTATTTTTTTATTGTATATTATGTATTGGTATCTAAAAATTCCATATAGAACAAAGGGTATTGTTACCATGGAATACTTGTCATCACTTGCATAAAACGTATATAGGCTGTAGGAGATCAGTGTTGATGCAGTTACAATAGAAAGCATATTATCGATGAAATCCAGGGAGTAATGCTCAAGAGTCATCCTGTGGTTTTGTGCGTCACCTTGCAGTACCAAAAGCTCATTCCGTCTCTTGCTGAAACCGAGGAAAAGTGCCAGCAGGAAGGTGCAGAGCAGAAGCCAGGGAGATATTGTCACAGAGATTGCCACAGCCCCTCCCGATACTCTCATTATGAAACCAAGTGCAATGGACATCACATCCAATATGACAAGCTTCTTAACATACAATGTGTACATCAGGTTGTTAAACAAATAGATAATCACTATCAGTCCGAAGCTGAAGTTCAAGATGAAGGGAAGGATGACTGATCCGGATAACATCAACAGCATCAGTATCAAAGCCTCGCCCCTGCTTATTATTCCTGCCGCTATAGGTCTCTTTCTTTTCACCGGATGCATACGATCCTTTTCCACATCAAGGATATCATTGAATATATACACCGTAGAGGATACCAAACAGAAGCAAAGGAATGAATAAAAGGCAGACAACACATACGATAGTTTGTCAATATTTCTGGAGAAAACCAGAGGTGCAAACAGAAACAAATTCTTAATCCACTGTCTGGGCCTCAATAACAGAAAAAAGCCTTCGACTTTCTTTACCGCTGTCACGTTTTCCGCCTCCTCCATTTCTGCACCTCCCTGCCAGCACATAAATACTATTTTTATTTTTTCCTATGCAGCTCCGGAAATTCTCCATTATCATAAATACATACAATTGCCAGGAATGTATCAAGTTGTATATAATAAGTATAAGAATGCGATATACACGGGACGGCATGGAAACCGTCCCCTACATTGATATATTTGTATTATGCGTAGGGGCAGGTTTCCATGCCTGCCTTAAATTTTGCTGCGTATGCGGACGGCCGATGGCCGCCCCTACAGTTGCAGGGGCGTACATTGCACATTTTTCAACTAAGGAGCTGTATCTATGGATATGAATGATATGAGAAACAAGATATATAAAGAGCTGGGGACTCCTCCCAGGTATAAGGATAAGATCCAGTCCCTTCAGGATCTTTTGCTGGCACCCTATGCAACGAAGATTCCTAAAGAGGGAAGCCGAAGGAACAGCAGTGAAAACAACAGTAATTTCCCGGCAAGAAGCGAATTCCAGAGGGACAGGGATAGAATAATACACTCCAGCGCCTTCAGACGTTTGATGTACAAGACACAGGTTTTTGTGAATCATGAGGGGGATTTCTACAGGACAAGAATGACCCACAGCCTTGAGGTCTCTCAAATTGCCAGGGGAATATCCAGGTCCTTGGGTTTGAATGAGGATCTTACCGAAGCAATAGCCTTAGGTCATGACCTGGGACACACCCCCTTTGGCCATGCTGTTGAAGAGCTTTTGTCCGAGCTCTTAAAGAATGAACATGGTTTTTATCATAATGAAAACAGTGTACGAGTTGTTGATGTTATCGAACAGAAGCACGGAACAGGAAATTATGGTCTTAATCTTACCTGGGAGGTAAGAGAAGGAATACTTAAGCATACCAAGGACCATACCGAAGGCATATACGAGGAGCTGTGCCCCTCCGAGCCTTCTAGCCTTGAAGGTCAGGTGGTTGCCATATCGGATACCATTGCCTATGTGTGCCATGATCTTGATGATGGTATAAATGCAAAGCTTATGAAGGATATAATTGATGAGGGGCTTATCTCCCAAAAATCCTTTGATATGATGGTATATGAAAATTTCGGACTTAAGTCCGGAAGCGGCATAAGCGCTCTAATAAACACACTTGTACTGGATCTGGTTGAAAGCTCCTGGGATGTCATAGAAGCCAACAATATATCAACCCTTGAACAAGTGAGGAGCTATACAGATAAAAACACCAGAAACAGAATCATCCGATTGGGCAAACATGAAAAGGCATTCGGGCAGCTGAAGAAATTTGTCACAGAATATGTGTACAACAGTCCCATGACTACCATAATGGATGTAAAAGCAAGAAAAATAGTGAGCGAGATATACAGCACCTTCTGGGACAATCCCAAGCAGATGCCCAACCGTATCTATAAGAAATTCATTGACGCTTCAAGAGCTTCAAAATTAACTTCAGGATATGACTACAGCCCCATTGAAAACGGTGGATATGTAACAACCCCTGCCAGGGTGCTTTGTGATTATATTGCAGAGATGACAGACCGTTCAGCCCTGGAAACCTACGACAAGCTATTTGGACCTTTTACGAAGATATAAGGGTATCAAGGGGATTCCTTGGGGGTACGGTTACGAGTTGCGAGTTACGAGTTGCGCAATGCTTAATATGCGTTGAAGAAAAGGAGTTTTTGATTTGAACAAGCTTATGGGCTTTTATGAGCTTAAGAATATTAGTATACCTACTGTACCATGGGAAAAATATGATCACGGGACAGTCTTGGATGATAACATGCTTTGGACTATACGGGTTGCGGTAAAAAACGGCGACGACCTGAGTCTTCCAAGGGCAGTAGGAGTGACGGCAAAAGAGGCTGCCGAAAAGGCCAGTACTTTTCTGGAAAAATATGCAGACAGCGGCATTGTCATATATTACCCCTACTTCATAGCGGATAAAAGCGGTGTCATAGATATTAAAAATGGAAAAACAGTGATAGAAGCTGTGGATAAGGACCTATGGAACCTTGTAACCCATGGAAGAAGGGATGTAACCGTTATTCTGGAGGATGCTGAAACCAGCTATATCGGAAATCGGGACTTTCTTTCCCCCGGAGAATTAAATACCCTGCTCGATTATGTCAATCGTATAAGGTCATATTGCAGAGGGGTATTGAGTGAAGGCAGGTCTGTAATCGCGGAGTGGAGCTTTGCATACAATACTGACATCAACCATAAGCCTCTGGGAGACAAATACCTTGTTTTCTATGAATTAAGAAGTATATAAAAAAATACCTCCAAGTAGATAATCTAATTTCAGTTAATTAGACTGTCTACTTTGGAAGTATCATATCACTAAGGCATTTTTTATTTCTTATATATCACTTTTTCGTCTATATCCTTCAATGAGCTGCAGCCAGTCATTATCATGGCATCTTTAAGCTCAGCGCCTATCTTCTTCGTATATAGCTCGACCCCTTCTGCACCGCCGCCAAAGGCTGCTACTCCGTATGGCCTTCCGATAAGCACTGCGTC
>JAWLHF010000174.1:0-4223 GCA_041690515.1 Clostridiaceae bacterium
AAAAAGGGTGATGTTATAAGCGGCGTCGGAAAAACTGCATTATACGAAATTGCTGATGACCCTCACTTGCACTTTGAAGTAATAAAGGACGGCAAGAATATCGACCCCAAAAAGTACTTACCCAAACAATCCTTGAAGAAATAGTACCTTACAGAGTATAACCCATGCATTTTAACATTTCAAAACAGATGAATCTGACATGTTTAAAAGCATGAAAGAATGAATGAATGCGAGTGTTCTAATTGGCAAAAAAACCGCATATTAATGTAAAAAGACACCAATAAGGGGGTAGTAGTAATTGAAGGATTATATCGAAGAAAGAGCATTGGAAATTGCGAAATATATAATAAGCAGTAAGACAACAGTCAGAGATGCAGCAAAAATATTCGGGGTAAGTAAGAGTACAGTACATAAAGATGTCACAGAAAGACTTCCGAGGATAAATCCAAGCGTGGCACTTCAGGTTAAGGAAATAATGGACCAGAATAAAGCTGAAAGACATATAAGGGGCGGAAGAGCAACTAAGATGAAGTACCAGTCCATAAGCCTATAATGATGAAGGATCAGGCTCCGGCGAATATTTGTGCACTGATATCAGCATGTTGTACAAATCTATGCCGGAGCTTGTTATTTGCAGAAATTTACATTATAATGATAGTAGACAAGCTTAATCCGCTTACCTCGTATAATGGACTCTGTGCCGGAAAATACAACTTTTTTAGCGTTTATGCTCGATTATTGCAGGAATTTTGGTTTTTATATAGAAATACTATTCGATTAAGAAGAATGAGCGTATCTTTACATTAAAGCATCAATTTCTGTACTTAATAAAGTTATCGAAATATTATGGAGGTATTAAGATGTTCGGAGGACAAGACATAGGCATCGATTTGGGGACAGCCAGCGTATTAGTCTATATAAAAGGGAAAGGTATCGTACTGAGGGAACCATCGGTTGTCGCCATAGACAGGAACAACAATAAGATATTGGCTGTAGGTGAAGAAGCAAGATTGATGCTTGGCAGAACACCCGGCAATATTGTTGCAATAAGGCCCCTTAGAGAAGGCGTTATTTCTGATTATGACGTTACGGAAAAAATGCTTAGGTATTTTATAGACAAAGCCATTGGAAGAAAAAGGATATTCAAGCCTAGGATGGTTGTCTGTGTGCCCAGTGGTGTTACAGAGGTTGAAAAGAGGGCAGTTATTGACGCAGCAAACAATGCAGGGGCCAGATCGACCAAGCTTATTGAAGAGCCTATTGCGTCTGCCATCGGAGCAGGCCTGGACATCTCAAAAGCCAGCGGTAATATGGTAATAGATATCGGTGGAGGTACAACCGATATAGCTGTTATATCCCTCGGGGGCATAGTTGTATCAACTTCCATAAAAATAGCCGGAGATAAGTTTGATGAAGCTATTGTTAGGTATATGAGAAAGAAGCACAACATAATGGTCGGAGAGAGAACGGCTGAAGAGCTGAAGATAAATGTCGGTACGGCATTCCCCAGAGAAGAGCAGATCAAGGTTGAGGTAAGAGGCAGGAATCTTATATCCGGACTTCCCAAGACCATTGAAGTAAGTTCTGATGAGATGCTCGAGGCACTTTCGGAGCCTGTATCCGCCATTGCTGACGCAGTGCATTCGGTATTGGAGAGGACGCCTCCGGAGCTTTCAGCAGACATAAGTGACAGAGGTATAGTAATGACCGGGGGAGGCTCACTGCTAAACGGCCTCGACAAGCTGATAAGCAAGAGGACAGGCATACCGGTATATGTGGCTCAGGATGCAATATCTTGTGTGGCTACAGGTACGGGGAAGGCCCTGGAGCATATAGATATGCTGGAGGATGCGGATATAAATTCAAACAGGAAGATAATCACTATGAATTATTGATTAAAACAACCGAAAGGTTGTTTTTTTCTTTGGGAAACCGCTAAAGTATCAACAGTCTGCAGCCGATAATTATCATGGAGCATAAATTTGAGATATTTGCAGGTGAGATTATGATAAGAGGACTATACATTTCAGCATCCTCGGCAATTGCTGAGACAAAGCGAATAGATGTGATAGCAAACAATATAGCAAATGTTAATACCACAGGATATAAGAAGGACTTAATGGTGACCCAGAACTTCCCTGAGATACTTATATCAAAGATAAACGGGGGTATAGACAAGGATATATTGAGACGCAGAGTCTCAAATGCAGGAATAGACAGCGAAGACAACGGAGAAGTCTATACAGCCAGCACCAAGGCAGGTTATTTTAATGTTGAGACCCCAAAAGGCATAAGCAGAAGCAACAGCATAGGGTTCGGCATCAACGAAGAAGGCTTCCTTGTTACTCCGCAAGGAAATTACATATTGGGACAAAACGGCAGGATAAATACCGGAGGAGCTGATGTAACTGTTGATTCCACAGGACAGGTTCTTGCTGGGGGTACAGCAATTGACAGGCTTAAGGTTTCCAATCCTCTGAATGTGGTAGGACATCTAAGCTATGGGATACAGAGCAGTGAAGTGAGAGTCAATTTTGAGCAGGGACAGCTGCATCCCACAGAGAACAGCTTTGATCTTGCTTTCAGAGGTAAAGGGTTCTTCTGCATAGAGACTCCCGAAGGTGAGAGATATACCAGAAATGGGGAGTTCACAAAGGACGCAGAAGGATATCTGGTAACAAAGGAAGGACATAGAGTCCTTGCTGAGGACGGATATATAAGAATTGACGGCAGTGATATGACGATTAACGAAAAAGGGGAAGCCTTTAACGATGCACAGCCGGCAGGAAAGCTGAAGCTGGTTGACTTTGAAGATTATACAGTCCTTCGCAAGGAAGGGGACGGCCTGATAAAGATTGACGATAACATCGAAGCAGAGCCGGTATTGACGGCAGGAACCATACAGCAGGGTTTTCTTGAGACTTCCAATGTGAATTCCGTAAAGGAAATGGTTCAGATGATGACAATGATGCGTACATATGAAGCCAATCAAAAGCTTATAAAGATACATGATGAGCTTATAGGAAAAGCAGTAAACGAAATTGCGAGGGTATAGGAGGTAACAGATCATGATGAGGGCACTTTGGACAGCCAGCACAGGAATGCAGGCTCAACAGCTTAACGTGGACAACATATCCAATAATATGGCCAATGTAAATACTATTGCATATAAAAAATCCAGAATGGAATTCAAAGACCTGCTTTATGAGACAATGGAAAGAGGAATGGTCAGGGATGGACAGGGCAAACCAGTCAACCTGCAGGTAGGCCACGGAGTCATGACTGCTGCTTCAGTCAAATTCTTCACCACAGGAAGTCTCGATGCCACCAACAATCCATATGATATGGCAATTGACGGCCCGGGCTTCTTCAGAGTACTTGGACCTGACGGGCAGGAATACTACACAAAAGACGGGGCTTTTAAGATATCAGTTGATGATGAGAACTCAACCCTAGTAACTTCAGACGGTTATTTTGTTCAGGGTGAGAACGGCAATATAGAGTTCGGAGCGGATGTAAAAGAAGTGATTGTGGACGGCAGTGGTTTCATTACAATAAAGAGAGAAGACGGCACTATAGAAGAACTGGGCAGCCTTTCCATATCAACCTTTGTCAATCCTGCAGGGCTTGAGAGCATAGGAAAGAACCTCTATGCTGTCACAGAAGCAAGCGGAGAAGCCTTCGACACCCAGAACGACGGCAGCGGAGGAAGCATACTCCAGGGTTATCTTGAGTACTCCAATGTTCAGATAGTTGAGGAAATGGTAAAGCTCATACAAGCTCAGAGGGCATATGAGATAAACTCCAAATCCATACAGACAGCAGACGAAATGCTGGCAATGGCAAATAACCTGAGAAGGTAATGTGGGGAACGGGTAACACTGAACACACTGAATCCCACGGAATACACGGAGGGAGCATATAACACATAATTACGAATTAAGTGGTTATTGTTCCTGTTCATAGGGAATGTTTATACATTCTTGCTGTAGGGGCGGCCATTGGCCGTCCTAAATAACTACAAAGCCATGCTTAAAAAATAAAGCTCATAACAAAAAGCAAGAGTCAAAAAAGCAAGAGTCAAAAAACCACGATTCAAAAAACCTTTCATATATAAGAGGTGAAAAAAATGGTCAATCCTATTAATAATACTGGAATAATGGATTATAATAATATTAAGGGAAAAGCACAGGAAGCGGAGCAGGGAGAGTTTGAGAGAGCTT
>JAWLHF010000175.1:0-4141 GCA_041690515.1 Clostridiaceae bacterium
CCGCACATGCTCCTATACTTCTGCCTTGCCAGGCCTTCAAAAGACATCCCGCATTTTTGCATTACTCTTCCCGACGCAGGATTATTCACAGAATGATAAGTCTCTATCCTGTTAAACCCAATAGTCTCAAATGCAAAATACAGCACTGCTTTCAATGCTTCTGACGCAATACCTTGTCCCCAGTATTCTTTCCCGATACAATATCCGACATCGCCGCATAAGTCAAATTCATTTACAACAAAAAGACCAATTGCACCAATCGGCTCTTCACTTTTCTTCAATACAACAGCCCATTGATAAAAGGACATTTTGCTATAGGATTCAACCCATCTGTTTATTACCTCTATAGTCTCTTCTTTATCCTTATGGCTTGTCCATCTCATATACCTGCATATGTCGTTATCCCTCGCCCAATTATTGAACATACTGTCCGCATCATCTATGGTAAAACGCCGCAGTATCAGCCTTTCTGTTTCGAGCTTCACTGTCCCGGTATGATTCAACATGCTATTACCTCCCTCATATCCTCCCAAAGTTCTTCAGAGCGCATAAAATTTGAATAGTAACATATGGCTGCCAATATTCCAATCCATGCTCATCATTCCATCCTCCATCATCTCTCTGGGACTTATATAAATAATCCAAAAAACTATCTAGCATAGTACCAGGGAGGAATTTTGCCAATTCATCCATAGGTGATTTTATGAACTGAAACAGTGTATGATACTGTTTTTCTGTGGCATTCTCTGCACATTCCTTTATATTTCTCATCATGGCATTTTTCTCTATAGCGTACTCATCACTGTCTTCAAAGCTTGAATAATAATCAAAGGCATGGTATGCCATGAAAAGCCATTTGTTGGATAGTATTTTTTCAGCATTCAAATGTTTGGAAACCCATTTCTTAGCTGACCCTTCCAATACAGGAGTACATAGCTTTAATTTCTTTAAGTTGCCCACTATTGAGTCTGGAATGGTCGGATCTATATCCCTTGCCATCCACCATGCATGAGGATATTTATACAATGTATCCGGAGCCTTGAAAGAGCCATCATCGTTGATATTCCTTTCAAGCCATTCTATTGTACCATCAAGCAGGCTGCCTACCGGTATACCTGTATCCCTTATGATTGTTAATAAGAATTCAAGAGAGACAGGATTTGAATCAGGACATTTTATATCATGTTCCAGTCCATTTGCCCATCCCCCGTCACTATTCTTATAGCACAAAAGTGATTCATGCAGCTTTTCAAGACTTCCTTCATAAAAAAGATAATCAAATAACCTTCTCTCCCAAAGCAGTCCTTTATCATATACAAAATATCTTGCCTTTTCAATAGAGACCATATTATAACCCCTCTCTTAATATTGTCATGACATCCCGGAGTTTATCCGCTAAGCTTGTTGTACAGCAATGCCGTCATGGTGTTTGTGGCTTCTACCCCTGCCTGACCATCCTATTATTTAAAGATAAAATATGAGGCAATAGCTGTAAAAATAAACAGTGCCATAGGCCATTCACCTTGCAAAAAGTATTTGCGAAGGTTCTTAATATAGTAGCTTATTATATAAATTGTCAGGAACATCAAAGCAAATCCTAAAAAGAAATTTCCTTTGAATGAATTGACTACATCAAGTGAAAACACAAGATATCGAGAGACTAAAAGCCCACTTATCGCACTCATAAACAGTTGTTCAACTGTCTGCTTATTTATACTTTTAAGTTTGGTAAGAATAATTTTCATTTTTGTACCTCTCACATGATTTGATACAATTCTCTGGATATAACTGAATAGACTCAAAAATACAGTTGAAGTGCCACGCCCTTGATCATTTAACGCCAGATGGTTTTCTTCTTAGCTATGTATACAGTCGTATAAAAATCCGCTTCAAATTCATCCTCCAGACATTTAAACAGTTTTTGTACCTCTGCAGCAAGTATCTTCTGCTTTTCGTGTTCAAGGGATAAAAATGATGATTGAGAAAAGAAAGCTTTAGTGAATTTATCTCGTGTTTGTTTCAGCTTCCACTTATAATCAATATAGTCTTCAAGAGTAAAAATGCCGCTGTTGACTATTTCTGCCTCTGTCTGTTTTCTGATATCGGTTTTTATTTCTTTTTTCTTATCCGGATTGTGCTCCCACAAAAGCTCATATGCCCTTCTCACTTCCGGGATGTCCATCTCCGCAGCAACATTCCATAATAAAACCAAGAACCCATTGTCATCAAGCAGATCATAGCACTTTTTGTACTTTATGCTTCTATCTATCCAATGAAATGCTGTTGCTGAAAAAATGAAGGATGTTTTTATAGGGGTATTGGGCTCCCATGTTTCAAATGCACTCACATCAACGGAAACATTGTAATCCTTAGTATTCTGTTTTAGTATTGCGGCAAGGTTCTCACCCATTTCAACACAATGAATATTGTACCCTCTTTCAGCAAACTTGATTGTTGCCTGCCCTGTACCAGGTCCGATCTCTAACAGCATCCCTTCTTTAGATATGTTCGTCCTGCTTACTATCCAGTCTATAACTGCATCCGGATATGATGGCCTTGACTCATCGTATATCTCCGCTGCACTGTTGAATGACTTATTCTTTTCCATGGTCATACTCCTTTGTTATTCCCTTTCCAATGACATTTAGATCTATTATTCAGATGTGTCCATTTCAGGGTAAGAAGATTCCCCTCTCTCATTTCATACGCATTCGTTTTTCGCTTAATAACCTCTCCTTGTTGGGACTAGTGTCATCCAACAGAAAGCCCGCCCAATCAAGCTCAAGTTTATCGGTATTTTCCTGCCAATACAGCAGGCGGTTATAATAATAGTCTATCTTTTCGCTGACCGGTCTTGCGAAATCATCCTTCCCGTGCTTTAAAACAATTGCCGTCAATTCATACATTGGCAGCCCCAGGGCATGGGTTTCCACATGTACAGCAGCACCGGCATGACCGATTGCGTGACACAAAGCACCGTATTCGCTGTCGTCAATTTCTTTTGCCACTGCATGTGAATCCAGGATAGCCTGTTTTGCAACGGGCATTTTGATTTTTCCTCTTGCCCAGGCTTCACAAAGCTCCAAACAGACTCTTGGTCTTTGTTCCCTGGGATACTTTGCTTCAAATTGCTCCAAAGGCAGCTTTGCACAATCCAGTGCCCACATAACCAGTGTCCGGTGATTTTGTAATTGAATCAACTTTATCAGCTCTTGTAAGCACTGGCTGTCACGAGAAAACAATATTTTGTTTCTTCTCTTTAGTTTTATTTTCACATCTGAAAAGTCAGCTCTATCCAAGCTTTTATAGAAGCTTGCCTTATCAGTCCACTGTATCAAATCTATTTCAAAGCCATCCGGATCTTTTATATATATCTGCCTGGAATACTGCTTCACAACAACTTCCATATCATTGTTGCAAATGCCTTTCTTCTTCAGCACTTTAAGAGTATCATCCACATTTTCGATTGAGTATCCTATATGTCTGAAATTATAATCTTCCTGTTTGAAGTCTGCTCTCTCAGAAATGAACATTTCATGGTCGAAGCCTTTAAGAATGGCATAGATCATCCCATTTTCTTTTTTTCCCTTGTCTATTAGCTCATAACCGAGTACTTCCCTGTAGAATTCAATAAACTTAACTACACTTGAGACATATCTATTCAAATGGTCAATATGTGGTCTCATTCCCTTCAACCTTATCCCTCTTTTCATTCAACCGTAAGGCGTACTACCATGTTTTTTTATACCAGATAACCTGATACACACTCTCAAATCCTATATCAAAATAAAACTTGCTGCTTCCACCAACCATGTATGTTGCACCCAGCTTATGGGTCCGATTGATTGCTTCATATACGAGCGCTTTCGCCAATCCCTTTTTCCTGTATTGGGGAACCGTCGAAAGGGGTTCCAGATAAGCAAACTTATGTATCTCATCTAACCAAATTGAGCCATAGCAGCAATAATCTCCATTTTCAGCTTCCACTACAAAAGTCAGATCCTTTCTGAAGTGAGGGGCATTCATCGTCAGGAGATAACCGTTAAGATCACCCGCTCCTTCATGGTCAAACCCTTGCCATATTGCATCTGCTACCTTTTGAAAATCCTCCACTTCATCCAGTGTAATGATTTTAAAGCCA
>JAWLHF010000176.1:0-3916 GCA_041690515.1 Clostridiaceae bacterium
GGATATTGCGGCTTTGATGAAGAAGCTCAAGGAGAACAACATATATACAGTTGCCAGAATAGTATCCTTCAAGGATCCTACCTATACAAAACAACATACTGACAGGGCAATAATATATAAGGACAGCGGCAAACCATTTACTAACAGCGATGGATTGATTTGGGCATCTGCTTATGATAAGAGCCTTTGGGAATACAATCTTGCAGTATCAAAAGAAGCAGCGGAAGCAGGCTTTAACGAAATACAGTTTGATTATGTAAGATTTCCTGCATCGGACGGAGGTAAACTGGACAAGTCTCTGGATTACAGGAATGCTGAAGGGTTGTCAAAGCCACAGGCTATACAGGAATATCTGAAGTATGCAAGAGAGCAGCTGGCACCTTTGAACGTATATATTTCAGCCGATGTATATGGGCTGGTAGGTTCTGTAGCTGACGACATGTCACTGGGACAGTATTGGGAGGCTATAAGTAATGTAGTTGACTATATATGTCCCATGATGTACCCGAGTCATTATGCCAACAATACATACGGACTATCAGTTCCGGATGCTTATCCCTATGAGACCATATATCATTCAACAAAGGATTCTGTAGCACGTAACAAGAATATCAAGACACCAAGCACAATACGACCGTGGATACAGGACTTTACAGCACCTTGGGTACGTGGTTACATCAAGTATGGGGACAAGCAGGTTGAGGATCAGATAAGGGCTCTGGAGGAGAACGGCGTGAAGGAGTATCTGCTTTGGAATGCTGGGAATAAGTATTCTGAAGGGGCTGTAGCAAGATAAAGATAAAGCGGAGAGCAATCTCCGCTTTTTGATATAATAGAAATGCGACGTAATTGCAGAAAATTGCGGTATAAATGAGCAGGGAACGGGTAACACAGAACACACGGATGTTACACGGAATCGCTCCGCGATTACACGGAAGCTTACTAGTTTCACTATTACGTTGTCATTCTGATCGCAGTGAAGAATCTTAACTTTCATGCTCATCCCATGATAAACCTTCATGCATTCCTTTAGGGTCCGGATCCTTCGCTTCACTCAGGATGACACAGAGGCTTTACTTTCCCCCCCGTGTATTCAGTGGATTTCAGTGTTTTTCCGAAGGAAAACCGTGTTGACCGTTCTTCCTTGTGACGCATCATTTTACTAATACAATTTTCAAAATAAGGGGTGATGGAGTGTGAATATTGTTTACAGACCGATGCATCTTAGTGATGTTGAAGGGGTGTGGGAGCTTTTTGAAGTGTTGAAGGCTGAAAAAGCCGGTGTATCTTTTACAGAAATTATCGACAAGAGGGAATTGAACAGGATACTGGAGGATGCGAATGTATTTTTGTATATCGCTGAGGATGGAGGCAAGGTGATTTCTGTATTAAGAGGAAGCAGAGGTGTTGATGCTAGTATCAAACATTCCGTTCTGCTATCTGCCGCCACTCATCCGGGTTATAGGAACAAAGGCATTGCAAGGGAGCTTACACTGGCAGGACTGGAGGATATGAAGAAAGATGGTGTCACCCTTGCCAGGCTTTATATATACAGTGACAACTACGCATCTATCAATACGGCACTTCGTTTGGGCTTTACCATTTCCGGAGCGGTTTACAGGCACCATTTCAATGAGCAGACACAGGAATATGTAGATGATATAATACTGCATAAATTGCTATAATAAGAATCAGCATATAATCATAATCAAGGATTGTTGTTGAGGTCAAAGGACCTTGCAATACCAGTTTAGAATTCCGAGGAGCTTTTAAAATCCTCGGAATTTTGCTTTTATTCAACTGGATTCCTTCTGCTTTTTATTAGAGAATTATAGAGCCTTGCAGTTCTTGATGCATGGGATAATCTGAATAGGGGATTGTTATACATAGCTTTTTTTATCACAGGAAAGGCTAAGGCGTTGATCAGACAGTCCATTTCCCTGTTACCCATGGTATTTATTGCCTTGCGAAATTCATGCAGCTTCTCAATATCTCTGAAAATCGGTTCTGTAAGTACTGTATAATCCTTGCTAAAGGCTATCGAACGTGCTGCAAGCATCCCGCTTTCTATTGCATTGAGTGCTCCGCAGCCTATCAGATTATCGGTAAGGCCTGCAGAATTGCCTACAAAAAGAATGTTATCTATCCGGCGGGGCTGTACAAACCCGCTGTCATGCTCAGTATCTGCAGTGTCGGATATATAGTATTGAATATCTTCTGTGAAAAGAAACTTCTTCCAATAATGATCCAGCTCATAGGTTGTTATACCATTCACTATCTGTACCAGGCTTGCCTCTTTAGTGCTGCTCGGAATCAGATAGCAAAAGCCGTTCTTTGAATAGCTCGTATCTGCCCACATGGATATCTGATTGGATTTGAAGCTGCCTAGAATTGTAGCTACCCTTACCTGCGCATTAAAGGTATCTGTCCACAATCCAAATCTTTTTGCGGTTGCGCTGTTGGCATCCGCCACGATTACATAATCAAATTCATTTTTTATTTCCTCTGCCTCAACATAGCTGTTAAAGGTCACGGGACTATCCACATAATTAAGAAGCTGCATTTCCATTGAATTACCGGGATAGCCTCTTCTGAATATATAGCCCTGGCTGCCTCTTTGAACGGCTCGTTTGCTTGGCGAGCGCATTATCATCTTCTTCAAATGATTATGGGGAATAAGCTCCAAAGCATATTCCTTCTTCAGATATTTCAATGGGTCAGTTATGGGTCTGTTGATGATCCTCGGCAAGATAATAGAATAACTCAAGGCCTCTCCGACATGGGCCCTTTTTTCGAAAATCACCGGTTTTATTTTGTGTCTTTCAAGCTCTATAGCACAGGACAAACCGGAAAGTCCGGCTCCGATAATTGCCACCTTCATGTCTTAACACCTCTCAGAAAGGGAATTAACAAACACATATAAGAATAATATCTGCAAAGCTGCGAAAAATATTTGTGCCGGCTGAATTTACAGCATTCATGCGATTATTGATAAGAATAGAGGGAGTGATGCTGTGGAGGAGTTCTCACAGGAATATGTATTGAGCATAGTATTCAGAAATTCAATAGACAAGGAAGAACTGCTGCTTAAAAAATATGAAGATTACTATTCAAAGATCAAGAATAAGGAACTTCGAGATGTAATAGTGGAGTTCAAAAAGACCTCTCAGGAGCACTTGAAGGTGATGAAGGAGAAGATGATAAAGCTAAAGATACAGTAGAGGTGACATTATGGAAGATATAGATATATTGAAGGATATTCTTCAGTATAGGGTAATTAATCAGGTGTCCTACAACGAGAATCTGCTGAATGTGCGCAATCCCGAGGTAAGGCATGTATTCACACAGCTCAGGGATGACGAGATGCGCGATATTGTAAGGATACAGCAGAAAATCGAAAGAAATAAGGGCACTACAGGTATAATAGCAAAGATAATACCCAAAAAACCGAAGTACTGATTAGAGTGAAAGGTGGTATTTTTGTAGCAGATAAGGGAGGGAGGCGATGGAATGGCTCATACTTGCTGTTATAAGTTGGTTGCTGTTTCTCCTGCTTGTTGACTGGAAGTCTCTGAAGACGAATATCTGGTGCGGATTGACAGCTGTGCTTCTTCAGATTTTAGTGGACAATACCGGAGTATCCCATGGATTTTATGAGATCCGGAACTGTAAATATTGTATATTCTTTTCAAGTATTTTCTTACTTTAGGACCTGTGTTGGTTGTTGGTACTCTTATAGCACAATACTATCCGAGTAAAAAGCTGTACAAGATACTGAACATATTTGTGATTGCAGCGTTGTATTCTTTACAGGAGTTACTTCTGCTTGCCAGAGAGAATGTGGTGTATAAGAATTGGCATCTTGCTGACAGCCTGGGAGTTAATCTTCTGGCAATGGTAATTATTTGCTGGTTTG
>JAWLHF010000177.1:0-3884 GCA_041690515.1 Clostridiaceae bacterium
GCTGGTTTTCAATTTTCATAACAGGCAAAGGCAAATAATTTTTCTTATTATCTATTATAACTTCAGGACTGCCGGCCTTGCCCCGGATCACATCTTTACAGGTATTCAACACAAATTCACCGTTTTTCTCTATGGAAAGCTCCAAACCCAAGGATTTGCAAAGGGGAGCCAAGGCCACAAAATCCTTGTTGCCCAGCTTCACAGGGGACAATTCTTCTGCTGAAATACTGCCAAAGTATAGCTTTGATGCGCACTCCGGTACATTTACAAGCGACGTATTATCTGCTGCGCTGCATACCATAAAAAACGATGCCGCGACAAGCAGCGCAAAAAGTATCGCAGCTGCAGTTCTATAGCTTTTCATTTTGCACCTCCAAAGTAATATACAGCTAAATAATATTGTTCCACACATAGTTTGCGGATAATAAGAAGGTACATACAAAAAAGAGTTTCCCTTCATAAACCGATAATGGCAATGAAGGAAAACATCTCCTAAAAGCAAAAAGAACCGTCCCGTTTGCTTGATTTTCTGGAGCTGGAGATGGGACTTGAACCCACGACCTGAGCATTACGAATGCTCTGCTCTACCGGCTGAGCTACTCCAGCTTAAATGCGCTATTAATATTTTATCAGCATTTATTATGATATGCAATTAATCTTATTTTAATTACCATAAAATGATTGATATACCTGGATTGAGAAGCATGGATATTGATGGTATACTGGATATATCACATTTGGGTGATATTGTTATACGTGTGTACAAAACAAAGGTAAGGGGAAATGGATATGTCTGATAATTTCTGGGGCAAAGCTGATGTTCAGATTGAATATGTAGACGGAATAACAGTTGTGGACAGCAAGGGCAGGATCGTATATTCGGTCAGATACAATCCCAGATTTGACGAAAACAGCAACGAAAGGGAATTTGACAAGCTGATAAACAGAAGCTTTCTGGAACTTTATCCCGGAGTCAATCCTAAAGACAGCACCCTGATAAACTGCCTGGAAATGGGTGTTCCGATATATAATAAGAACCAGGTTTTTCATGATTTTAACGGAAGGCTTCTCAGTACTCAGAACCTGACGATTCCAATAATAAAAATGGGAAAGGTTCTTGGAGCTATAGAGTTGTCAAAGGATGTCACAAGGATACAGGATTTGAATGAGGTTGCTTCAGAATCAAAAAGGAAAAGGAGCCGATTGTACGGAGGCAAAGTATCTAAGGAAGAATCAGTTGTAAAGTTCAACTTTGATGATATAGTGACTCAAGACCCGGAGATGCTTGAGCATATAAAAAAAGCCAGGCTTATTTCGGACAGCTCTTCTGCTGTATTGGTCTATGGGGAGACAGGAACAGGGAAGGAGTTGTTTGTGCATTCCATACATAATTACAGTCCCAGAAGAGATAAGCCTTTTATAGCACAAAACTGTGCCGCCTTGCCGGAAAATCTTTTTGAGTCAATGCTGTTCGGAGCTGTCAAGGGGGCATATACCGGAGCTGAGGATAAGGCCGGTTTGTTTGAACTGGCTGATGGCGGAACATTATTTCTGGATGAGATCAACTCTATGTCAATGAATCTTCAGGCCAAGCTTTTGAGGGTGCTTCAGGATGGGTTTGTAAGACGTGTCGGGGGCACGAAGGATGTGAAGGTTGATGTTAGGGTAATTACGGCAATGAATGTGAATCCTATAGAAGCGGTAAGGAAGAGGCAGATCAGGGAAGATTTGTTTTACCGTTTGAATGTGAGCAGTGTAAAGCTGACACCATTGAGAAACCGTAAAGGAGATATTCAGCTCCTGGTTGATCACTTCGTGGAGCAATACAATAGACAGCTGGGGTGCAATGTAAAGGGAATTGACAAGGAGGTCGAGACACTTTTTCATATATACAACTGGCCGGGGAATGTAAGGGAGCTGCAGCATGTGATAGAAGCGGCAATGAACATCGTCAAGAAGGGAAAGATAGGAGTAAAGGACCTTCCTGTATATCTGAACGATGCGATAAATGATCGGGATATCCATGAAATTGAGATGACAACTGAAAGCGGTGACGCGGATACCTTGAAAAAGCTTGGTGAAATGATGGAAGTCATGGAGAAGAAGATGATTGAGGAAGCTTTAAAAAGAAGCGGAGGGAATGTGTCAAAAGCATCAAAACTATTGAATATGCCCAGACAGACCCTTCAATACAAAATAAACAAATATGGGTTTAATACATAATATATGTATTGAAAATCATTGAATCAGCAAATCTGCCGAAGGTTGGTTAAAAGTGCCGACACTTCGGCAGATTATTTTCTGCCCTCAACTATAGAAAAAATCTATAAAAATGAATTCTATTATTGGTTCAGTCAATAAAATCAGTAGTAATACCCAGACTTGCATAATGCAGGAAACTGCATATGCCATACTTTCGGCAAAAAAACTCAAATTATTAAACCATAGATTTTCTTCCATCCGCTTAAAAGCATATAAACACAGGTTTTGTGAGATTGTTATTTTTTTGGCATAGTAGTTGCTATATATAATTATATAAAGCTTTAGGAGGTAATAGAGTGGAGCTTGAACTAAGGAAAATAAAGGTCAAGGACGTACAGTTCGGCGAAAAAACCTATGTGGAAGCCGGAACCCTGTACGTCAATAAAGAGGAGATAATTTCCCTCATTAAGGAGGATGAAAGAGTTAAGGCCGTTAAGGTAGACCTGGCAAGGCCGGGAGAATCCGTGCGTATTATTCCTGTAAAGGATGTAATAGAACCGAGAGCAAAGCTGGAAGGTGAAGCGTTCCCGGGTATAGACGGAAAAATTGCAGAGGTAGGCTCCGGAGTAACTTATGTGCTTCAGGGAAGTGCTGTAGTTACAACAGGTCCTATTGTTGGCTTCCAGGAAGGCATAATAGATATGTCGGGACCTCTGACGGAATACACACCTTTTGCTCACCTCAACAATATTGTAATTAACGTTGAGAAGGCTGATGGTGTACCTCCTCATGAACATGAAGAGGCAGTCAGAAAAGCCGGAATCAAGGCAGCGCATTTTATCGCAAAGCAAGCTGTGGATTATAAGGACTATGAATCAGAGAACCTGGTTTGGGACAGTATAGGCAGGAAAATCGAGAAGAATCCTGATCTGCCAAAGGTTGTATATGTATATTTCTGTATGAGCCAGGGTCTTCTGCATGATACATACTTCTATGGTAAGGATTCAAAAGGCATAACACCAAGCCTTATTACCCCCCTTGAGGTCATGGACGGGGCTATTGTAAGCGGGAATTGCGTATCACCGGGATCAAAGACAACTACCTATCACCATCAGAATAATGCCGTTATCCGTGAATGCATTAAGAGGGACGGCAAGGAAATAAACTTCATTGGGGTAGTTTTGAATCCGTTGATGACAACCCTTGACGAAAAATTCAGAAACTCGGTATTAACACCAAGGATAGCTGAAATGCTGGGGGCAGATGGAGCGGTGGTATCACAGGAGGGCTTTGGTAATCCTACCACGGATCTTATGATGGTGTGCCGCGGTCTTGAGAAAAAAGGTATTAAGACAGTCATAATCAGTAATGAGGATGCAGGGGTGGACGGTAAGTCGGAGCCGCTGCCTGACGGGACAATAGAAGCAGATGCCATAATTTCAACAGGCAACAGTAATGCAACCATACACATACCCGCAATGGACAGGGTTATTGGAGATGTGAAGGCAATTGAGAGGGTGACCGGCGGTTTTGTCGGTTCTATACAGCCTGACGGAAGCCTTATTATAGAAATCCACGGAATCATGGGCAGCCATAACCTGCAAGGCTTTGGCAAGCTCAGTGCAGTCACAGTGTAGGAGGTGAGAATATGAAAAGAATAGTTTATTATACCAACCAGTTCT
>JAWLHF010000178.1:0-3785 GCA_041690515.1 Clostridiaceae bacterium
TCCGGCTTTTCTACTGGTCATCGATCATATCGCTGATAGGATATCTTTCTTCAGTCGTGTTCCTTCCACCCAGAGGGCCGATATCATCCTTGTAAACCAGCGGGTAATCAATTTCCACATTCGTGAGTGCTTCAAGGGAGTCAATGCTCTCTTTATTGTGCTTTTTTCTTCTGTTTTTCTTATCCATTCTCTATACCGCCTTGCATATTGTCCGGTCTAAGCTATAATCTGCTGACCTTTCGACAGCTCTAAAGTCATTTTTTCGACTACATCCAACACCAGTTGATATTCTTCAAAGAACACCACCACTATATCCCCCGGGGATGCGTCAATAATAGCTTTTTCCAGTGCCTTCTCTTCAGCAAGCTCAATCACTATTTCAGAAGGTTTAACTGTCCCCATCCTGCATCCCTTTTCCAGAAGAGCTGCTATTTCTCCGGGTTCACGACCTCTTTTGTCCTTATCCTCTTTGATATATATCTTGTCAAAGCTGTTACCGCACATATTTCCAATCTTTACTGTGCTCGAATCCGTCCTGTCTCCCGGTACCCCTATAACACCTATCAGACGGCCCTTTTTCATTTTTTCCAAGGAATCTATTACTACTTTGTAACCGTCTATATTATGTCCATAATCAAGTACCACCTTTATGCCGTTGATATCATGTATATTGAATCTTCCCGGATTGCTGCCGCTATCAGTACTGAAGCTTCTTAGCCCCTCTGCAATGCTTTCCACCGGTATCCCCACTCCCAATGCACCGGCTATAGCGGCCATACTGTTGCTTATGTTGTGCTGCAGGATTCCATCCATGGTTGCAGGAATCTCCTTAACTTCAATTACCGGCTGCCTGATACCTCCATTATTTATAAATATTGTGCCATCAGCATTGTATATGGCAATTCCGCCCTTACTGATATGCTCCTTCACCGCTTCGTTGTCTTCTGAAAGTGAGAATAAAATGATGTTTGATCTGATTCTTTCCATCATACCAAGACAGTATTGATCGTCCGCATTCAGGACTGCATATCCTGTATCTTTCACAGCTTCTGCTACCAGGGATTTAACATAGGCAATATCTTCCAGTGTATTGATATCATCTATTCCAAGATGATCTTCTGTTATATTGGTAACTATACCTACATCAGCCGAATCATAACCCAATCCGCGGTTTACAATTCCTCCTCTGGCTGTTTCCAACACAGCATATTCAACCCTTCTATCCATTAGCACTGTTCTTGCACTTATCGGTCCTGTGTTGTCCCCATATTTTATTAGCTCATCATTCACATATATCCCGCTTGTTGTTGTCATTCCAACGGTAAAGCCCATCTGCTTTATAATATGGGATATCATCCTGGAGGTGGTGGTTTTCCCATTTGTCCCTGTCACAGATACAATAGGAACTCTTCCTGTACTGCCCTCAGGAAACAGCATGTCAACTATGGCCTTTGCAACATTTCTTGAGGTACCCTGGTACGGATAGTGGTGCATCCTTATGCCCGGGGCCGCGTTGACTTCTATTATGGCTCCCCCTGTCTCTGTTATGGGCTTTGAGATGTCAACAGTACTTATATCCACACCTGCTACATCAAGCCCGATTGTCCTTGCAGCCTGTGCAATGATCTTTTTGTTTGTTTCGTGAACCTCATCGGTAACGTCGATTGCCACTCCTCCGGTGCTGAGATTATCATTTTCACGAAGGTATACTATTTCTCCCTCACCGGGTACATAATCCAATGTAAATCCCTGCTTTTTCAGATATTGTTCCGCTACTTTATCTATATTGATTTTTGTCAGCGGCTTCTCGTGTCCTTCTCCCCGTAAAGGATTGCTGTTTTCCTTATTGATAAGCTCGCCTATTGTTTTTATGCCATCTCCCATTACTCGGGCAGAAATCCTATGGGAAGCTGCAACTACCTTGTCTCCCACCACCAACACTCTGTAATAACTGCCTTTAATATATTTCTCCACAAGAACCGTATCTTCATACTCCTTTGCAATTCTATAGGCTTCCAATACCTCCTGCGGATTTTTCAGGTTCAGGGATACTCCTATTCCATGACTTCCGTAATTTGGCTTCACTACAACGGGATAGCCCAGCTTCTCACTGTACTCCAATGCTTCCTGTTCACTATTAACAACCTTTCCGCCGGGAACCGGTATACCATACTCATGGAGTATTGTTTTTGTCAGTTCCTTGTTGCAGGCTATATCCACCGAAACACAGCTTGAATTCTCTGTAAGCGTTGCTTCAATCCTTTTCTGATGCCTTCCATATCCCAGCTGTAGTATACTTCCGCTGCCTATCCGTACTATGGGGATATCCCTCTCCTTTGCTTCCTTGACAATTGCCGATGTACTTGAGCCAAAATCCGTAGCTATGCAGACTTTCTTCATATCTGTCAATCTGCCGTCAATATTGGGCAGTTCCCCGGCCAGCAGCTCCTCCGCTATTTCCACTGCGAGCTTTCCTGATTCCAAGCCTGCATATTCATTTTCATATCCATAAACAATATTATATGTTCCCTTATTACTGGATTCTCTTGTCTTACCGAATTTTATGTCGTATCCCAGCCTTGCTTGCAGTTCTAGTGCAATATGTTCTATAACGTGAGCAAAATATGTTCCCTCCTGAAGCCTTTCAACAAAGCCCCCTTCGTATCCTCTGCAGCAGCAGTGCTTCTTCAAACCGGGCAGAAGCTTTTGAAGGTTTTCGTTAAAACCTTCAATGTCTTTTGTCGGTATATCCGCATATTGACCCAGATCGACTACCAGCTTCACCACAGGTTTGTAGCTGTAAATGTTCTTTCCCTGATAAGCATGACTGCTTACAATAATCACAATACTTCCTCCTTGTGTTTTTGAGAAAATGTTTTCTATGCTTATTTTAAGTCTTTTTTAGTATTTCCTGTTTTTTTGCCAGATTAAACCCATAGCCCTTTGGTAAAACATGGATTCTTACATTTGTTATGGCAAGGGGGTCATCCGGATATTGCTCGGATATGTTAGTAAATGATATATCTCTTCCATCTACAACCGTAACCACTCCTGAGCCCTCCACCCTGAATTCCAGATCCTTGTTCACTACCATAGCAGTGTCTTCGTCAATGCCAATTCCCAATACATTTGGATTCTGCGCCACGGCGGCCAGCAATCTGCCGATTCTTCCCCGCTGATTAAAATGCTGGTCGATTATCACACCTTCCAACAAACCCATTCCCGGAGCCATTTTCAACGTGCATTTCCTTGGTGCTTCCTCATCATTCCCTTCAACAACCATTATTTCACTCATCATGGAGGCGCCTGCACTGGTTCCGGCTATCACTCTGCCTACTCCATATAATCTTTTGATTAACTGATGTACCTCCGTACCGCCTAGTATACTGGAAATTCTGAGCTGATCACCGCCGACAAAAAAAATGCAGCTGGCATCCTCAAGTATCTTAAGGCCATCCATGTTGTTAGCTGTATCTCTGTCAGAAATACTCATAGATACAACGCTTTTGGCTCCAAGTTCGTCAAAGAGGTGCTTATATTCCTGACCGGCTTCCTGGGGGCTGTTTGTTGCTGTGGTGATTACAGCTATATGGGAGCTTTCTCCTCCCGCCAGTTTTATTACTTCTTTAAGTATAGCCTTGTCGGTCCTTTTGTCTTCAGCCCCTCCTATTATTACAAGGCTTCCTCTTTCAGTGTCGGACATATCGTCTCCCTTTCCAATCGAGTTTTGTTAATAGCTGCATAAAACGCTTTGTAATTTAATATTCCAAAAATAGTATAGAAAA
>JAWLHF010000179.1:0-3659 GCA_041690515.1 Clostridiaceae bacterium
GGCATAGTCAAATTTCCTGTTGTAGAGGTCTTCCCTTTTTATATCAAAGATATTATAAGCCGCCGGATTGGCATGTATCACAATTCCTTCGGAATTTACTGCTATAATGCCATCGGTCATGTTTGTAAGAATAGCTTCAATCTTGTTCTTTTCTCTGTCCATTTCATCCAAAGTACTCTTAAGTCTCACTGTCAGATAGTTGAACATCTCCGTCAGCTGTCCTACCTCATCTCTGGATTTTACTTGGATTATTTGCCCAAAATCTCCTTTTGCCAACCTCTCAGCCTTTGAAGTTACTTCTTTTATTGGCCCGGTAAAGGTCTTTGAAAGCAGATTGCCCAGGAGCGCCGTTATGCAAAGTGCCCAGATGGTAGCGCTGGTAAGTATTCTGCTGATGTTCTTGATGTTTTCTTCGATGCTTGACAAATCTGCACTTATGTATACTGCTCCCGTAACAGCATCATCTGATGAGATTATCGGCACTGCAATACTTGTTAAATATATGGAATTCTCATCACTCCACTCAATCTCTCTGCCTTGCTCTATCGCTTCCTCCACTATCATCAGTCCGAGAAGATCATATTCGTCGATAGCCCCTTCATAATTCTTCTGGCTGGCTATAAAACCTCCGTTCTCGTACACGTATACAGCCCGTACCTGCTTTCCCTGGCCTACAAACCAATTGGATACAATATCTTGGATAGGTGCACCCAAGGTCTTATCCTTCAGATTATCAGCCAGGTAATATCCTCGTGCAATTATTGTCTCTTTCATGCTGTCAATCTGTTCTCTTTTTATCTGCTCGGTTATATAGACCCCTACGATCGACATTGCAAGCCATACCAGCAGGAAGGATATTATCACAAGCTTCCATTGGATGCTTCTAAACATTTATTAAATCCTCCTGAAGTAATAGCCTACGCCTCTTTTTGTCTGTACATACTTTGCGTTGCTGGGATCATCCTCTATCTTCTCTCTCAGTCTTCTGACTGTTACATCCACAGTCCTTACATCACCATAGTATTCATAACCCCAAACCTCTTCCAGCAATGTCTCTCTTGAAAACACCTGCTCTGCATGAAGCGCAAGATACCTTAAGAGTTCAAACTCTCTTAGGGTAAGCTCTATAATGGTTTCTCCCTTGCGTACCTCATACTTGTTAAGGTCAATTATAAGGTTACCGGACTTAATAACCTGTCCGCTACCTTCCATACCGGAGTTCAAGAAATTGGCCCTTCTGATATTTGCTTTTACCCTTGCCATAAGTTCTCTCACGCTGAAGGGCTTTGTCATATAATCATCAGCTCCCAGCTCGAGTCCAAGCACCTTATCCACTTCTTCCTCTTTTGCAGTAAGCATGATTATGGGTGTGCTTACATTCTCTCTAAGCTTTTTACAAACTGTAAAACCATCCATAATGGGAAGCATGATATCAAGGACGATCAGATCCGGCTTATGTTCATAGGTCATATCAACAGCCTGCTGCCCGTCCTCGGCTACAAACACCTTATAGCCTTCCTTTTCCAGATTGAATTTTATTATATCTGCTATCGGCCTTTCATCATCCACCACAAGTATTCTTCTGTTTTCCATCAAATACACCACCCCAAAATTAAATTATATATACCACGTAAACGTTGTACCCAAAAGAATCTTTGAACTATACACATATTTTACTACTTATGCAGGCATTACGCAACAATGGGGTAACAACTGAAAAATTGTTAGGACAGGCTGTACCAAAGACCTAGAGCCGCTGTTTTCAATAGAGGACTCTAGTCCTATTAATATAAGGCCCGCTCCTTATACTATTTTTTGTAAAAATAATGTAAAATAAAAGCATCTCAACAAAATAGTTTTATATCCCCCCGGATATAAGAAAACAGATTATATATTTGTTTTCTCTTTTTTTTATACTTTCCAATCTTCAGAATCTATATGTTCATTTATATCCTTTCCATAAACCATATAAAACGCCTCATCCAAACTATTACCGGCCTTCAGCTCATTTAAAAGCTCCAGCATTCTTTCCCTTCCATAAACATCAATAAGGCTTTTTACAATGTCAAAAGATTGCCTGTAGGATTTTGTCGCATCTAGTCCCATAAAGTCGTTCCTAAGCTCATCGGCAGAGTAATACATATCATAGCTGAAGCCTTCAGCCCATTCAACCCCATCTACTGTATACTCTTCATAAAGCGCAAGTCCTTCTGTTAGCCACAATTCAATATTTCCACCGCTTTTATCATCGATTACCTTGTGTACATATTCATGGAGCACCGGCCCATTTTTCTCAAAATCCCTGGCACTGATTTGCGTTTCGCTCAAATAAGCCTTAGGAGACAATACATGTATGATTCCCATATTGTATAGTCCCATTACGGCTTGTCCGTTTACAGACTGCTGGTAATCCCACATGCTTTTCTGGTCCCTGTATAAGAATACGATTGTTTTCTCTTCCGGATAATGTTTATAGTGCTGTCCTTCTACATCATAACTTTTTTCAAATATCCTTCCAATATCCCTTACAATATCCTCATCCCTATCGGAATATTTTATGATGAAGTGCTTTGTTTCATACATGTTGAACTCATGTGTCAGTTCGCTGCTTTTTACATGTGCAAAAACCTTAAGAGCCTTATAACCTTGCATTTTAGCCGTTATATATCCTTTTTCACTGGTCAAAAAAAATAGTACCGAAATCAATGCCAGTACTATAACCAATTTTTGAATCACTTTTTTCATATATCCATCTCCTTTCCATAAGGAAACATAAGCGCACAGAACTTCTCCTGTGCGTTATGAGACAGATATATTATACCATTACTTTATGTAAACTTCATTGGTATATTCTGAAGCTTTTCCTTCCTAGTGACAACCGCTGCAGCCTCCGCAGCTTCCGCTGCTGCAGCCTCCACCACCTTTTGCCGATCCTCCTGCATTACATCTTCCCTCAAAGACTTGCCTTACCTCTTTGCTTCCGCACTTGGGACATTTTATATTATCTCTGTCGGACAGCTTCACAATCACATCAAACTTTTCACCGCATTTACCACATTTTAATTCAATTAAAGCCATTGGTATACCTCCATTACTACTAAGATATGCAATTTAGAACCCGGAATGCATGCAATGCATTCCCTACAAATTAATTTATATTACAATCACCATTTTTTTTCAATAGCATAATATGAAATAAGGCCTTTGCTTTGATAATATCATACATACTGGGGGATAGCTATGAAATCCATAAAGGAACTATTTAAAGGCATTCCTTTTTCCTCATATTTTAAGAAAGTAGATCCTGCAATAAGCAGTTTGATCTCTATGAAAAAGGTTAAAACCATTCCTGTAATAATAACCTTTAGAACACCTCTTGTTCCACAGATAGAATCCCGGCTGAAAAGAGCAGGTTTCAAGTTGAAATACCATCTGCCCTTTATTAATGCTGTCACCGGAAAGGTCAGAGTCAGTAACTTTGATTCAATCAGTAGTATAGTCGAAATAGCAAAAATATATTTTGACGATAATGCTGTTCTCATGGGCAGCACCTCAGAAAAAGAGCCTGCAGATAAAAAAAGCATCAGCACTCCTCTTCATCTCAGCGGCAAGGGTATCGCCGCAGCCTTTATTGATACCGGTGTATATCCTCATCCTGA
>JAWLHF010000180.1:0-3614 GCA_041690515.1 Clostridiaceae bacterium
GTACCGTTTATTATACCTATAATCTGCTCAATCCTATCTGCAGTAAGGCTTTCATTTATACCACGAATGACAGGAATCCCTCCTCCTACGCTAGCCTCATAGTACAACTGCACCTTCTCCTCTGCAGCGGCACTGAAAAGCTCCTCCCCCCACTTAGCCAGCACAAGTTTATTTGCAGTTACCACATGCTTCCCGGCTCTAATTGACCTCAAGATATAATCCTTAGCAGGATATTCGCCTCCTATAAGCTCCACGACTATATCCACACCGTCAGCATTTAGAATCTCCTCAAAGTCATCAGTCATAATCCCTTCAGGAACAACTATTTCTCTTGGTTTATCCATATCCCTCACCAATATTCTTGCCACTTCAATGACGCAGCCTGAGCAGGCTGATATTTTTTCACTATTTTCCTGAAGTATTTGCCATACACCTTTCCCTACATTCCCAAAACCCAGAATTGCTATTTTTACCTTTTTCACAATCATCATCCCTTCTGCTTTTCATTCTCTATCAGAATACCCAAGTGGTCCGGCTCCAATTGCTTAACTGTCCACTTACCTTCAAGCTCCGTTAGATAGCTCCCTATTTTCCTCGCAAACTCCTTGTCATTCTTATGAATCACCGCCATAATCGTAGGTCCTGCCCCACTGAGGAATACTCCCCATGCATTCAGCTTCCTGCACATCAGTTTTATGTCATTATAGTCCCTTATCAATCCACTTCTATATCTCTCATGGAGACGATCCTCACAGCCGATTCTCATCATATCTGCATCGCCGTTGCCAAAGGCTGTTATGAGCAGGCCTATTCTTCCTAAGTTAAATACCGCATCCTTGTAGGGAACCTTTTGGGGCAGCACCCCTCTTGATACTTCCGTTGATAGTGTAAAATCCGGTATCATTGCGCAGAATCTAAGTTCATCACTTAATCTGAGCTTTTCTGCATATACCTTTTCATCCGACTTTATTGAGACGGTCATGCCTCCATAAAATGCAGGGGCCAGGTTATCCGGGTGTCCCTCTATTTCAACCGCTGTTTCCAGAAGTTCATCTCTGTCAAGTACACTGCCCGCTATTTCATTTGCTGCCGCTACACCACCCAATATACAGGCAGCACTGCTTCCAAGTCCCCTTGCTATAGGAAGCTCGCACTGCATTTTCAGTCTTATCCCCTTGCTCTTATATCCGATTTTTTCATAACATCTCTTCATTGCCTTAACCACCAGGTTGTTTTCATTCCTGAACTCAACCGCACAACCATCTATTTCAAGACCTTCTTCAATTTCTTCCACCTCAAAATTGTTATACAAGCTTAAGGCTATTCCAAGACAGTCAAAGCCGGGGCCTATGTTTGCGCTTGTAGCAGGAACCCTTACTCTTATCATATATATCACCTACACCTTCAAGAATCTGCTGACTTCATTTTTCATTTCAGCTTTATCACATACAGTCCTGTGCACCTGTTCTCTGTCCTTCAGCCCTTTAACAACCTGAGGGATTTCCATTCCTGTATATAATGACAGCTGTTCCATAAGCTGAAAATCGTCCAAGCCCTCTGTATCCAGACCAAGACCTCTGCAAACGCTTCCCGGAAACTTGTATGGACTTGCAGTAGCAGCTATGATAGTTTTTGTTCCATCATCTGTATCAGCCTTATATTGCCTATACACAGAATATGCTGCAGCAGTGTGGGTATCCATCACATAGCCCAGTTCATCATATCCCTTACCTATTACCTCAAGTATCTCATTATCTGTTGCAAAACCGCCGTAAAAATCCTTCAATCCCTCTTTCATGCTTTGTGTTATCTCGTATCTCCCGAAGGCGTCCAGCTTTTTCATCAGACATCTTACAGTTTCTTCATCCTCTCCGCTCAGGTAATAGTTAAGCCTTTCCAGATTGCTCGATACCAATATGTCCATTGATGGTGAGCATGTGTTTCTAAAATATCTATACCTGTTATAAATCCCTGTTCTCATATAGTCATACAACACATTGTTTTCATTTGAAGCACATATCAGCTTATTTACCGGAAGTCCCATCCTTTTGGCATAATAGGCTGCAAGTATATTGCCGAAATTTCCTGTCGGTACTGCTATGTTCACTTTCTCCCCCGGTTTTACCCACTTTCTCTTCAGCATAGCGTGATACGCATGTACATAATAGGCTATCTGGGGTATAAGCCTGCCAACATTAATTGAATTGGCGGAACTTAGGATATAATTGTTATTATCAAGGAGCTCCCTGTATTCTTCATCATTAAATATGCTCTTTACTCCTTTCTGTGCGTCATCAAAGTTCCCTTCGATTCCTGCTACATGCACATTCTTCCCTCTGTGCGTCACCATCTGCTTCCTTTGTATCTCACTTATACCTCTTTCAGGATAGAAAACGATGGTTCTTACTCCCTCTATGCCGGAAAACCCTTCAAGGGCCGACACTCCTGTATCTCCGGAAGTTGCTGCAAGTATCACTACCTCTTTTGTCACCTCCTGCTTTTTCAGGGATAACTTCAATAAATGGGGTAGGATTGATAATGCAACATCCTTGAATGCAAGAGTCGGACCGTGATAAAGCTCCAGAAAAAACAAGTTCCCAAACCCCCGCAAAGGAGTGACTTCATCGTCTCCAAATTTACTGTCATAGGCTTTCCCAACGCAATCAGACAATTCTTCTTCTGTAAAATCAGTAAGGCAGCTCCGGAGTATGTAAAGGGCTGTATCCGAATAGTTGGAGTCTGTCATTTTGTCAAAGTGCTCCCCCAGTCTCGGAATACAGTCAGGTACATAAAGCCCTCCATCCTCCGCAATTCCCCTTATGATTGCCGCACTTGATGCAATAGACCCATTATTTCCTCGTGTACTCTTGTAATTAATTCTCATTTTGTCATCACTCCTTAAATAAAATAAAAAAGCACCGTCAAGTCACAGTGCTTAGGTTATCGTAGAATATAATAATATTGATGCCTATCCTTTATGAGTAAAGCCATATTCCCACCTGAATCACAATGAGCAGCGGCTTCAACTGCCCAGTGGGATGTACTTTTAACAGGCCTTCATAGCCTGCCAGTATAAAATAGCCGGACAGTTGAAGTATGTATTAAATTTCTCTCCCCCGTATACGGGGTTTGTTGTAGCAGTATAGGTTGTATTGGTCGTGGCCGTTGTTGATGCTGTTGTGCAGGTGAAATATGTTATTTTCATTCTTTCCGGACTCCTTTCATATTAAACTGGCAGGTATAGTTTGTAGAATTAGCGGAGGCGCAATGTGCTCCCCTCCAAAATAAAAAACTTCCGTCTGCAATGAGACGAAAGTTTGTTTCGCGGTTCCACTCAAATTATATCCGACAGCTTCTGCTTATAATGCTGTATTGGATATCACTTATGATCATAACGCAATCAACGTACAGGCATACTGCTATTTCAGCCTGTCAGCTAAGAAGCGGTCTTCAACCCGGCGTATACGGAATTGCTTCCAGCCAATGGCAATTCCTCTCTGTGTATCGTATCAAGTCTACTCTTCTTCCTCATCGCTTTTTCTTTTATACAATAATACATAGTTATTTACATCTTGTCAACCATATATCCCATATTTTTCAGAAAAGTTTGTTTG
>JAWLHF010000181.1:0-3606 GCA_041690515.1 Clostridiaceae bacterium
ATAGAGCTTATAAACTCACTTTCAAACAACATTGCAATAGCAATAGACAATGCCAAAGCCTACGAGTCACTGAAGCAGTCATATCTAAAGACTGTACAGAGCCTTGTATCTGTTGTGGAAGCCAAGGATGAATATACGGAGAGTCATTCCATAAGAGTTGCAAAGTATTCTTCCTTTATTGCAGCAGAAATGAAACATCCAAAGAGTTTTATTGAAGACATATGGGTAGCAGGGGTACTCCATGATATTGGTAAAATAGGTATAAACGATTCTATTCTTAATAAGAATGGAGCTTTGACAGAGGAAGAGTATGATGTTATCAAGCAACATCCGGAAATTGCATATAAAATAGTATCAAAAATTGGTTTGGGAGAGAGGGTCTTAAAAGCAATAAGGCATCATCATGAGAGATATGACGGTAAAGGTTATCCGGATATGATTAAAGGAGATGATATATCTGCCATGGCTGCAATAATAAGTGTGGCAGACGCCTTTGATGCCATCACCTCCAACCGGCCTTACAGAAAAGCAAGAAACATCATGCAGGGTATAAATGAGATTGCATCAAACAGAGGTACGCAATTCAATCCAATAGTGGTGGATGCACTGGAGAAGGCATTCCTACTAAAAAGAGAAGTCTTTGAAAAGATATACAGGGATGAGGATATTGAGTTTTTCTAATGCCCAGCAATGGGCATTTTTCATTATCGGAACGCATTTTATGCGTTCCGTTTATTTACTATAACAACGCATTATGCTAATATTTTAATATGGTGTAGTGTGTTTTACATTGTTTAACAGATAATAACAAGCTTCGGCTGATTTTCCGATGATAAGTCTTTTCATGATATATGAATACCAGGAGGTAGGATATGTACACTGCTTTATACAGGAAGTGGAGGCCTCAGAGATTTGAAGATGTATGCGGCCAGGAACAGATAACCATAACATTGAAGAACGAGCTTAAGAACAACAGGATTTCTCATGCATATCTTTTCTGTGGTACCAGGGGTACCGGAAAAACCAGTACTGCTAAGCTTCTTGCCAAGGCAGTCAATTGCAGGGCCCCTGAGGAATTCAATCCATGTAATTCATGTGAAAGCTGTATCAGTATAAATGAAGGTAACTCCATTGACGTTAATGAGATAGATGCTGCTTCCAACAGGGGAATAGATGATATTAGAAATCTTAGGGAAGCTATCAAATTCACGCCTACATTGGGCAAGTACAAGGTATATATAATAGATGAAGTTCACATGCTAACAAATGAAGCATTCAATGCCTTACTGAAGACATTGGAGGAGCCGCCGGAGTATGTGCTGTTCATACTGGCTACAACAGAGCCTCATAAACTCCCTGCCACCATACTTTCCAGATGTCAGAGGTTTGATTTTAAAAGGATAAGCATCGAGACTATTGCTGACAGATTACAGATTGTATGCAAAGAGGAGGGGCTTGAAGCCGATGAGGATGCTGTCAAGCTTATAGCAAGAAATAGTGATGGAGCCATGAGGGATGCACTGAGCATATTAGACCAGTGTTCCGTATACGGAGATAGAAAGATAACTCATAGTAGTGTTCTTGAAGTACTTGGAATAGTGAACAACGAGTATCTTTTCAGGATATCGGAGGCGGTACTTGAAGAGGATGCAGGCAAGGCGGTAAGAATAGTCGATGAAATAGCTGCAGGAGGCAAGGACATCAGTCAGTTCATCAAGGATCTGACGGTGCATTATAGAAACCTCCTGATGGCCAAGGTAGTGGCGAAGTGCGAAGATGTGATTGACATGTCCATGGAGAGTATTGAGCAGCTAAAAAGGCTCTCAACGGGATATGAAAAAAACAATATCATAAGGTGCATCGGCATGCTTTCAGAGCTTGAAAGCGAAGCCAAATGGTCAGGCAATGCCAGGATACTGTTGGAGGTAGCACTGGTAAAGATGTGCAGAACAAGCGGTGACAGCAGCATGGAGGGAATACTGGCCAGGATAGCAAAGCTGGAGGACATGCTTAAAAAAGGTGAATTCGCAGCTGCAGCCAGAAATAAACCTCAAACAGCAGTAAAAGAAGCAGTTAAGGATGTACAATTGGAATATGGTAAGTCTGATCCGGGAAAAAAGATGAAGACAGAAAAGGTGCCTGAACCGGCAAACACTGACATATTGCAAAAATGGCCCGGCTTCATACAGGAACTTAAGAGCAGGGGCAAGATAAAGCTGAGGACATACCTGGCAATGGCAAAGCCTTTAAAGCTGAACTCGGGTATATTGGTATTGTCTTATGAAAAAGAAGATGCTTTTTCCAAGGAAACTATTGAAACATCTTCCAACAAGTCGGATGTAGAAGAAGCTGCATCGCAGTATTTTGGTACTCCAATAAAGGTTAAATGTATAATAGCAGGCACCGAAGAAAAAGAGGAACAGGATGATATAGTAAAAGCAGCTGCTACACTTGTAGGCATGGACAATATTGAAGTAGTTGAGGAAGAATAGTATAATGGAATTCAGGATATGACGCTACGGGGTTTCGGGAATCCGAGGCTCCTGTGTAGGAGCGGTCAGTGGCTGTCCGGATATTAAAGACTCATATATATTAGAGGAGGAATTATTAATGGCAAAAGGCGGATTCCCAGGAATGGGAGGAAATATGAATAATATGATGAAGCAAGTACAGAAGATGCAGAAGGAAATGGCAAAGATGCAGGAGGAGATTGAGCAGAGAACGGTTGAAGCCAGTGCAGGCGGAGGAGCCGTTACGGTAGTTGCTTCAGGGAAAAAGGAAATAATGTCAATAACTATAAAGCCTGAAGTAATCGATCCTGATGATGCGGAAATGCTTCAGGATCTGATCACTGCTGCTGTCAATGAGGCAATTAGACAGGCAGATGAAATGATCAGCAGGGAAATGGGCAAGATAACCGGAGGACTTAACTTACCTGGAGGATTGTTTTAAATGAGCTTCTATGCAGCTCCTATAGCCAAGTTGATAGATGAGCTTTCAAAACTGCCGGGAGTGGGTAACAAGACCGCACAGCGGCTGGCTTTTCACATACTTAACATGTCTGTGGAGGATGTTGAGCAGCTTTCAACTTCAATTACAAGTGCAAAGAGAAACATAAAGTACTGTAAGGTATGCTGCAATATCACAGATTCAGAAGTATGCAGCATCTGCTCCAATTCAAAGAGAGACAGCAGCGTGATATGTGTGGTTGAAGATCCCAAGGATGTAGTGGCAATGGAGAAGACAAGAGAGTACAAAGGATTGTATCATGTATTGAATGGGGCAATATCCCCCATGGAAGGGATCGGTCCGGAGGAAATCAGAATTAAAGAGCTTTTGAAAAGGATTGCAGATAATGAGATTAAAGAGATTATACTGGCGACAAACCCAAATATAGAGGGGGAGGCAACAGCCATGTATATATCGCGGCTTTTGAAGCCTGTAGGAATAAAGGTGACAAGGATAGCCCACGGGGTACCTGTAGGGGGCGATCTTGAATATGCCGATGAAGTTACATTGATGAAAGCTCTTGAAGGCAGAAGAGAGATATAGACAGCATAGAATCATGGTTGAAGGAAGTGGATTCCGGAGCACCATGATTTTTAT
>JAWLHF010000182.1:0-3548 GCA_041690515.1 Clostridiaceae bacterium
TTCTTAACGTCATTATTCATCTCAACAATTGCCATAGGCTCGATGAATAAGGTTGCACCGCTGGCTGACTGGTCATGTACTATTCCTGGTATGTTGGAGCGAAATTCCTGTTTCACAGGTATTACATGACGGTCTCCTCTGACGGTAATGATAGGCTCCTGCAGATATTTCTGATATGCTGACGAAGATATCATGTGGTTCAACTTCTCCCGCATAGAAGCAATCCTATCCTTTATTTTCCTCCTTATGCTGTGCAGAAGGGGACTTGCATTGTCAGATATCTCCTCTTCGCTTACAATTGCACTGTCTATTCTCTCCTCTATGCTTTTGAAGGGAGACAAGGTTTCAATATAATATTCTATTATCGGAAAGCTCTCTTCCCCTCTATCCTCAGCCATAAAGGATTTGAGCCTCCTGGCAGCCCTCAATGTATCCGCCACTTTAAGAAGCTCTCCCGGCTCCAAAGTGGAACCCAGCTTCACCTTTTTAAGTGGCACCCTTATATCCTGTACTCCTCCTATGGGTATGCTCCCCTTCTTAAGCAGAAGGTTTACAGCCTCTGTGGTCTCCTGCTGCAGTTCCTTTATCTCGTTAAGTTCGCTTGAAGGCTTCAGTTCTGCAGCAATATCCCTTCCCATTCCTGAGACAGTATTTTCACAAAGCATATCTATTATTTTGTTATATTCTAAAATCCTTAGCGCTTTTTCGTTCAATATATTCACCTCAAATTATTTTGGACAACTCTAAAACTCACTGTAGCTTGGAAGGTAGAAGCAGAACTCGGAGCCTTCTCCGGATATACTGTAGACATTTACTTCGCATCCATGGGCATTAATTATGTTCTTTACTATTGCCAAGCCCAATCCGCTGCTGTCCTCCGATTTTTTCTTGTCAGTGGTGTAGAATCTATCCCATATGAATGGAAGATCCTCAGCTTCTATCCCTTCTCCAAAATCCTTTATACATACATATATACGGTCATCCTGCCTGAACGCTCTTATATTGATGTCTCCATAGTCATATGAGTGCTTTATGGCATTGTTTATCAGATTGATAAGCACCTGTTTTATTCTATTCTCATCACCATAACAAGTAAGCACATCTTCTGACACTTTGACTAACTTTATGGATATATTCCTTTTTGATGCATAGGGCAGCAGCTTATCAATCATCCTTTTTATCATAGCTTCCATGCTAAATGGTACCATCTGAAGCTGTATGTGCCCTGCCTCTATCTGGGACAGCTGCAATATCTCATTAACCATGGTCTTGAGTCTGACCGTCTCATCCATTATTATTCCCAGATACCTCTGTCTGTCTTCCTCCGTCTCCACAAGACCGTCCATAAGTATCTCAGAATATCCTTGAAGATAACTCAGAGGGGTCCTTATCTCATGAGAAACATTGGCTACAAATTCCCTTCTTATCTTCTCAACCCTTGATAATTGCCCTGCAAGGTTGTTCATGGTGTTTCCAAGCTCCTTGATCTCCCTGCTGGAGTGCAGGTCTACCCGTGTATTATAGTTCCCTTTTGATATCTCCATTGCAGCGTTATTGATGATTTTTAGTGGATTGGAAAAACCCTGAGACAACAAATATGAGATGGCAGAGGCCAGAATAATTGCTACAATAAAAATATATAAAAACTGTTTTCTTATGGCTTCTATGGTGGTCTGCATATATTCCAGAGTTGTTATTATATATACAGCTTCATTTATCTCAGGTCTGGAAAAATCAGTTCCATTATATCCCTCTATAAAATACTGCTTGCTTTCCTGCATACGCTGTTTGTTCTCCTGAGCGGTACCCATAGGCTGCTTGACAGGCACACCCACCAGCAGGGTATCCATTTCCTTAGGCCACACAGAATAAGGGTTTCTGATCATCTTGTTCTGCTCGTGAACAGTATCCCCTTTCAATATCTTACTAATATATTTCTTGCCGAAGGTGTCTCCCAGCTTGTACTGGTTGGTACCCTCCACATATATTATTTTGCCTGTCTTATCGGTAATGACGATTATATCATTTACCCTTCGCATGACACTATAGTATGGTATGGTGAAATTCTGGCCTCGGGCTACATAATTGGCCAATCTGATGCAGTCCTTCTCCAGCTGTTCTTTCTCCTGTTCATAGTAAAAGTCATTCAAGAACTCCGTCTGGAATATCAAAGTAAAAACAAGAAGCAAAAGTGTCATTGCAAGGATAGATGCCCATAGTTTAAAAGCTATGCCGTAGCTTCTCATTTGGGCACCTCAAGCTTATAGCCTACCCCCCACATGGTGCTTATATAGCTGCTGTAATCCCCAAGCTTCTCTCTAAGCTTCTTTATATGGGTATCCACTGTCCTGGGATCGCCATACTGTTCATAGCCCCATACCTTAAGCAGCAGCTGTTCTCTTGTAAATACAATCTTGGGATTGGTAGCCAGAAAATATAAAAGCTCATATTCCTTGTTTGTGAGGTTTATCTGTTTGTCGTTGACAGTAACCTCTCTGGACAGTCTGTCAATAACTATATCTCCTATCTGGAAGTAAGATGTTGAATCATTGCTTTTTATCTCAGACCTTCTATACAGTGCCTTGACTCTTGCCACAAGCTCCTTAGGACTGAAAGGTTTTACTATATAATCATCTGCACCCAGTTCAAAGCCGAATAGCTTGTCAAATTCTTCTCCTCTTGCAGTCAGCAATATTATTGGTGTGTTGGACATCCTCCTAATCTCACGGCATACAGTCCAGCCGTCTATTTCAGGAAGCATGATGTCAAGTATTACAATGTCTACCTGGCTAGTCTTAAAAAGATCCAATCCCTGTTTTCCGTCAATAGCTTCTACAGTTTCAAAATTCTCCTTCTTGAATGCTATCTTTATAAGCTCCCTCATCTTTTCTTCGTCTTCAACCAATAGCACTCTAATACTATTCTCCAATAATACCTCCTCCTTTTCAATCGACACCCCTGTAAAAATGTCCTTTTGTAAAGCCTCTGGCTTTTATTTTCTCTATAAGCCTATGATTATTTTCATCCATGGATCTGTGATTTTTGTAAAGCTTCATTATATGTCCAATCTCTTCAGGGCTTTCCACATAAAAATCCCCTCTGAGCTTAGAAACTCCGCTGCCTATAATCTCTTCCAAGTCTTCAGCCAGCATAAGCACGTCAGAGTTCAGCAGCTGTGTCCTGCAGGTATCAAGCTTTACTATTCTAAAGACTTTTCTTTTTTCGTCTATTATACCATAATCGAAGTTATTGCATCCTCCTGCCCCGCTGCAGCTTGAGCTTTGCAGCGACACCGGACAGTATTCTGTTGTCATGACCGGTATGTATCCATATACAATGGCCTCTATATCACCATTGCAGTTTGAGCTTATACGTCTTATATCCCGAAGGGTCAGCTCAGGAGACAAACCTATGGCCTCTGCTCCTTCCCTGTGCAGATGGTTTGCCGTAGATGAGTTAAATACATTAAAACTGTAATTGATTCTAACCCTTTTAATACCCAAAAGCCTCCCAAACTCAAACTGCCCCGGTCCCGACACGACAATTCC
>JAWLHF010000183.1:0-3504 GCA_041690515.1 Clostridiaceae bacterium
ATTCCTTATGTTGACCTTTACATCAACGGTGATTTCAGCTTCCTCAATTATCCTGTCAATATCCTCCTTTGTGAGTTGTTCACGGGTATATGCCTTTATGTAATGTGCAAGATTCAAGGCATCGAACTTGAACTCCTTCTGGGTTTTTTCCACAAATGCTTCTGCCCGCTGCTTTATGTGCTGCTCCAGAGACTGCTGAAACACCTTCATCAGATCAATATGATCCTCCATGGGCTTCTGTTTCTTATGCTCCATTATTCTTCCAGTCAGATTTATCTGTATGTTGAAAGCATATCTGTCACCTATTCTGGCTATTGTCACCTTCCGGCTGTTCTTACCTTCAAAGGTCGCCTCATCTATTACCTTTCCGTCCTTTACTGCATCAAAAGATAAATTGCCGTTACATTTTATGCCTCTCAGCATAACGGCTATCTCTGTTTCCTCCCTGCCCATATCTGCAGCTACCTTCCCTTTGTTTACCAGACATGAACCTGCCAGCATTATCTCTCCATTCTTATATACAACGTGGGGCAATAGGGATGATGTCTCATAGCTTATAAGGCTTCTATTCATCTGGAACAGATTGGTGTATGGGTAGAAATTGGTACGCTTACTGTTTTTCATCAGCGTTTTTAAGTATATGCCTATATTGGGATAGCTGTGGAGGGGTTTTTCTATAAGATCTACCGCCCTTCCCTTCACTACTATCATATATACTGAAGCCTTTACCCTGGGGTTTCTCGCTATTGCATCGGTAATCTCCAAAAGATCTTCATTCTTGGCGATATCCTGTCCGAAAAGCACAATCTGCAGCTGACCGAGTATAACCTGCTCTCCAAGCTGAGAATTTCTTCTTCCATTTGCTTCTCCTACTACACTTCCTGTGGTTTTTATTATATGGAAGTTCTCTTTTACATCCTCATAGAATACAGGGACCCCTACAGTAACAAGATACCTGTCATCAGGATATTCCTTTTCGCTTTCAAGTATTGTATCATATGCAGAAATAAGAGGGACTGCCAAATCGTCTAACTCCCTTGTATCCCAGCAGCCTGTTAGCATCATCAGGTATAGCAGGATAGCAGCCATACAGATACCTTTCTTATGTATTCTCATTATCAGCAGCCTCCTTCTTTCTGCCAAACAGTCCCAATATAACGAGCATAAGCGGTAGTGCTATTCCAATAACCAAAGCTATCATACCCACATAGTCGGAGTATTTGAAAACGGTAAAAATATCTTTGGGATAATATGAAATGGCGATTATTATAGGGAACAAAGCTAATGTGCTCCACTTCTGGGACTTCAGTCCAAGAAGCTCTGTTATTATGTGGCTTGCACTGAAATACTGAAGAGCAATAGGCCTGAAGGATACCCCTATCCATGCCTGTATGAACAGGAATTCGATTCTCTCCAGCACAGGCACCTCTGCTGTCGCAAGCACTCTCAGCGTAGGCCATGTAAATAGCTGTGCCAGCTCCGATCCAAATACCGAAATAACAGCTGCAACTATATAAACATATATAGAAGAAGTAATCGCAAGCGCATACAGGCTGGCTCCAAATGCCTCCTTCTTCCTAATGACATAGGGGTGGAATATGATATAGAGCTCGAACCCTGAGAAGGCAAAGCCTGTGGTAAGTGAAGCTTTTGCGTATTCAGAAATACTGTGATTGAAGACAGGCAGCAGGTTTCTAAAATCCGCATTTGTGAATACCGAAGGCAGCGAGAAAAAAATTATAGGCAGCAGAAGATAGAACAGGAATTCATATACCCTTCCCAATACCCTGGCATTAGTTGATACCAGATAGGCACACACTCCAAGCATAAGTATGAGCTTTACAATCATAGGGGTATCGGTGAGCAGGAACATACTGATAACTTCCATGAACACTCTGAGCAGTATAGAGGCTGTCAATATCGAATACAATACCAGAAGGACACTGAATATGCTTCCAAAATGCTTGCCGCTGACCTTCCTGCATACTTTTACAAAACTACCGCTGCTGTTCAGTTTATAAAGCAGCCTTATAAGCATAAGTGAAGCAAGGGGAAAAAGTGATCCCAGAATAACCGCAAACCAGGCATCCTGATTCACTTCTTTAGCTGCAAGCCTGGGAAGACTCAATATCCCTGATCCCAGCATTGCCCCTATCATGATAAAGATTAGCTGTTTACTTGTAATAGTAGATTCACTGCTGCTTCCCATTGTTCTGCTCCTTTTGATCAGCCATTCTCTTCTTATCCTTTGAAGGAATCGACTGAGGCCTTTCCTTCATTGCCCAGACAGGTACCTTTATGTAAAGATCCTTGAGATCCTTGAACCTTATTGGTGCTAAAGGTGCAAAGTATGGCACTCCAAAGCTTTCCAGCTTACAGACATGTATGATTATAACCATCCAACCCAGGGTTATACCAAAAGCCCCAAAGGTTGCAGCCAATATAATGAGGTAAAGCCTCAAGAGCCTTATGACCAGTGACATGCTGTAGTTGGGTATGACAAAATTGCATATGATAGTAATGGTAATTACTATTATCATGGCAGCACTGACCAGATTGGAACTAACCGCTGCGTCCCCCAGTATTATACCTCCCACAACACCCAAGGTTGTCGCTACTGCTGCCGGCAGTCTCAGTCCGGCCTCCCGCAGTGATTCTATCACAAATTCCATGACCAATGCTTCCACTATGGGAGGGAAGGATACCTGCTTCCTGAGGTTTGCAATGTTAAGCAGCAGCTCCAAAGGAACCAGCTCAGGATGGAAGGAGGTAAGTGCGATATATGCCGGAGCTGCGCTTGTGGTTATTAGAAAGGCTATAGCCCTCAAAAGCCTTATGTATGTACTGACATAAAAACGGTCATAATAATCCTCCGGTGCCTGAAAGAATTGAATGAGCTGCGCAGGAGCCAACATTACCAGCGGAGTCCTGTCAAGTACAATTGCAATCCTCCCCTCAAGTAAGGCTGCAACGACCTTGTCAGGCTTCTCTGTCCCCTGGAGCTGGGGAAAAGCAGAGAAAGGGTTGTCTTCGATAAATGACTCAATATATCCGTTAGCCAGCACCCCATCTATATCTATTTTCCCGATGCGCTTTTTCACTTCATTTACCAGTTTATCATCTGCCAGATTGTTAATATACAAAATTGCGATACTAGTCTTAGTCCTTCTTCCAACCTTTGAAGTCTCGGCTTTTAATGACGGATCCGGCAATGTCCTTCTTATAAGGGCTATATTGTCCCACATATTCTCAACAAACCCCTCTTTGGATCCCCTCAGGGATTTTTCATCTGCAGGCTCTTCAATTGACCTTGATTTTGCCCCATCCGCTTCCAAAAGTACCATCCGGTCATAGCCATTGACTATGAGCAGGACCTTCCCCTCGAATATTCCGGCCTTTGCCAGGTTTCTGTCTCTTTCCTCCTTTATTACCCCAATACTTATGCAGCTTAGTATTATCCTTTTCAAAGGTATACTGCCCGGAGCCGCTCCTTCAGCAGCTTTG
>JAWLHF010000184.1:0-3480 GCA_041690515.1 Clostridiaceae bacterium
AATAATATAAGTTCAATCAGTATATCGTATGAAGAAAGTATTAAAGCCCTGGAATACAAAATGATATGGGGTAGTAGAAGTATTATTGCTTATGAGGATCTGCGCATTGAGAATAAAGGTTATCTGTATCCTACTTCTACTGAAATACACATCATTAATTGTGTAAAAATAGGAGACGTTAAAAAATCCCTGTCTCTGCTTGATGAAGTATTCAGAAACAATTTTATGAAAAGGCATCTGTCTATTGAAATAGCAAGATGCTTGTTTTTTGATATTATGAGTACTTCTTTAAAGATTATGAATGATGTAGATATAAACCATGATGTAATATTTGAAAAAGATTTCGATCCCATGAAGAAGGTTTTATCCTGTCAAACTGCAGATGAAATGCATGATGTACTTAAAGGAATATTTACTACCATTTGTCAATACATTACACAGAATAACATGGCTGAAGCATGAAGTAAATTTTTAGTAACATTGCTGCAAAAGCAAACTTCAGCACAAGCGAAAACACTTCATAAACTCAAAAAAAATTCCCCCTCGCATAGTGCATTGGGAGAAATTATGAAATCTACTGTAATTAATATACCAATTATTACATATTGTGTCAATGCGATATTGTATTTTTACAATAGACGACCCTTGGCCTTTCCTTCTGTCTCCCAAGTAAGCGCTATTCACTTTCTCATTAAATATAATTTCTATGATGCCTTCAATTTCCACATATGCTTTGTTTCTACAATATCTTGAATCCTCTGTACATCCAACACGGCTCCACTTAAGGCGTCCCAAAGACCCGAAATAAACCCCTGGATACCTTTTTCGTCGACATATTCCAATAAAAGTTCACTGTTGACTGCCATGGCATTTAAAAAGTGTCCTGCCTTCATCATATAGTGAAAACCCTTCATAGCCTGCCAATCATAGGAATAACAATGCTCATAGTAATATCCTTCATGCTTCTCAATCAGAAAATTGTTTTCAATTTTCCAACGATACCGTGCCATCTTTGTACATCGCATAAATACATTCTTTTTGTTCAGTGGCCTCGAGGATATCCAGGCATACCGTGTCTTCTTTTCTTCTATCACGCCTGTGCTATGGGAGTGATTCTCTGTCCATGTCTCATAGCAGATAACCACGTGCAGTATTTCAACATAACGTGAATTAACTCCATATTCATATCCAATATCGTTTGCCCATAGATAATCCTGATGCCTGTCACCCCAATTTACACAAATACTGTTGGATGGCTCCAGCCACATAAGCCCCGTTGCTTCCTTCCATACATCCGGTAGTGCATCTTCTTTAAGTGTAATCATATATTCCCATTGGTATTCCCGACACTTTTTTATTACAGGACCACACGCATATAATCCATCCGCAAGGAGTGTTACATTTCCCTTGCCGAAAATCTTTAAAAGCTTTTGTGCCAAGCGCTTAAAAGCCTTGCTTTCACAATCCTGCTTGGTCTGACCTTCCACCCAGTCCTTGTTTTCAAGTGTTTCCGTCAATACCGGCAGTACGATACCGTTATCCAGTATCAATACCGACTCCAATGTATATACATAAAACTGCGGGATACGTTCTTCTCCTCCCACATGCCTTTTCAATGCTTCCTGCTGCCACTGATAGCTCCTAAAAAACTTCTGTGACCCATCAACTGCAATCAGATACCGCTTGTTGACCAGATGACTTCTAAATTTCTTCCTGCGTATCAAGTCCTGCAACAGCTCTACAAGGCAGTTCTGTATTTCCTCCACATCAATTCTCTCCAAAAGCCTTGCTAGAGTATCTGCATGGGGCAAACTCTCAAACTCCGGGAACATCGCCTTTACATTGTCCCAGAATATCGGCCTGCTCATCCTCTTGTTAGCCTCTCTTCTTGATCCCGTCTGATATACAAAAAGCAATATTCCATACGCCATCAACACGGTCAACTTATGATCAATTTTATTCGGTTGCCTTGGATCCTTGATTCTTGATAACTTTTTTAATAGCTCCGGTAACATCTGGCGATAAACAATAGTGGCCTTTTCCACTGTCTTTTGCCGTTCTGCCATTTCCTCTTCATGTGTCTTTTGGGCACATTTACTGTTAGGCTGCGCTTTCTTTTTCTTCCTGTCTTCGTGGTGGACTCTTACGGCTTTACCGCTTTTGATCCTGTCCCAAAGCTTGTCTTCGCGTTCTTTCTGTTTTTGCTCAAGGCGTGCTTTTGATCTAGTCATCCGGGTTCACCGCCTTGCATGGTTTCTCTCCCTTGAGTACCGCCTTGAAGTCATCTTGCAGAGGATACATGAAGATTGCTTTTTTGGACAAAGCTCGTTCTGTATGCCTATCCATACGACCCCGGCCTTTTGTCTCACCTAAATATGTCCAGTTTGCCGCCTTGTAACAAGTTCCCCTGAAATGCTCCAAATCAACAAACGTTTCAAGCAATACCGGCGCATAACAGTATTCCCGCAGCCAGTCCCCCTGGATTTGTTTTGCCACAAGTGATAATGCCTTACTGGCCAGATTCCTTATATGTACCCACGGGAATATAAGAAACCGACTGTTGTTCACAATCAGGTTCAGCCTGGCTGTACGGTCATCTATATCCCATCCAATCCACTTGTCCCGCTCTTCCAATGCCCAGGATGATGCTGAAAACTGAATACATCCCAGTTCAAGACCCCTGGATTTTACGAAGTAATGTAGCCTTGACCCAAAAACAGTTTTAAACCCTAACATATGATATTGATTAACATAGGAGCGCCACCGTTTCAGTTCCTCTCCAGGCTGTACGACAGTAAGTTCTATGGGTTCAAAGTCATTAATTTCTCCATTGATCTCTCTTGTATTAAATTCAATTGCAGTTATTCGTACTTTCCCTGATGTTTTCTTTGTAGTCTTAACTGAAGGGAGTTGTATAATCCCTTCAGCCTCCAATTGTTCTAAAAACGCCAAACACGGATGCCATTTTGCTCTACCGGCTGGCGTTGTCCAACCCAGAAGTTCGCACACTGTGCTCGCAAATTCATGCCTGGGCAACTTTGGATATGTTTTTCTTGCCCACTTAATTAATTCTATATCTCTAGGACTGAATGTCCTGCCGGAAAATACTCTGATGGTACCATCCATGACTTGGCCACCTACCTTTCCAAGTCTATCATACCATTTGCGCCAAATATTGTCCAGTCCTATTTTTGCGAAACTATTTTTTCAAAGATCTGTGAAGTCCTTGCTGTTACTATATATCATTTTCATGCTTCATCTCTGATATTCCCTGTGAAATGAAATATAATTTCATTTATAAAAGACATAAATATGTATGTAAATGAAGAACATAGATATATTTGGAAACAAAGCAGATGTGGAGGGTAAGTCTGAAAGACTTATACCCATGTGCCAATTTTTTGACACAGTAAACAGGTAAAAATTAATGGAGGATAATTATGCACAAGAACTATCAAACAGATGATGAGCTTCTGAAAG
>JAWLHF010000185.1:0-3386 GCA_041690515.1 Clostridiaceae bacterium
GAGTTGCTTTCCAAATAAAAACTCCGCATATAAATGCAATCAAAGATTGTCATTAGATCTACAAAACCTTGTCGTGTTCACAGTAACGAAAAGCCCATATCCATTTAAAATAATGGTTATAGGCTTTTTTTATCTCTTTTCTGTCACAGCCGCTTCACTTAGAAATGGCTGATACGTCATCAGTGCATGGTTTTCAGTTACAAACTCGTCTTTTATCACAGTTCCGTCTGAATCGTACAAATTCCTGTGAATTGTATTATGCCTCACATATCCACCCCAGAATTCATATGTAATGTAATGTTCCTTTTCATACACCTCATAACTGAATACGGGCTTTTCTGAACATCTCATTTCACCGCATAAACTCCCATCATCCATATAAAGTCGGAGTTGGTATGTATGTTCTGTGTTGTTATAAAACTGAAGGTCTCTGTAATTGTATACACATGTCGCTCCGCTGCCGAAAGGGAGGGTCCTGTTGGAATCCGGAAACACATCAAAACCATGGCGGTATCTTTCAGTGACTGTCATAGGGGTATGAAGCACCATCCAATAAATGAGATTGGACAGCTGGCACAAACCCCCTCCCACACCGGCAGTGAATCCACCGTTAAAAAGTACCATCCCATCTAGGTAGCCTTTTTTTCTGGTAGGTTTTCCGACAAGCTTCCAATAGGAAAAAGTCTCACCGGGTTTTATCAATGCTCCGTCAAGTTGTCTCAACGCAATGCTCAGATTAACCACCTTATTGTGCTGCATCCACATGTCAACATTCCGGAGCTTTCTCAAAAGTGGGGTCTTATGGCTGAATATCAAATATGGAAGTATTTCTTCCCTTGATACCTTTGAATACTTCTTCCCGCTAAGATACCATTCCAAGTACCGTTTGGACTTATAGTAAAGCATTCCAGACAGTATTCTCAATCTGCTTCTTTTCTTTGGCTTCAAACTGTCCATTGGCTTTCCTCCTGCGTCATTGCTTTTTTACCAGATCCATGGCAGTAATCTGAACCTTACTATGGTTGCATATTCCTTGTAACCAGCCAGTTCTTTCCTAAGAATTGTATCTTCCAAGTAAGTTCTGAGCACTAATATTACAGTGCCTCTTCATGCTGTTCTTTTTTCTTAAAGTCCAATTCTGCTATTAGTACACTAGCCAAAAGGACCGCTGCTCCTAAGTATCCTTTAGGAGAGAGAATCTCTCCCAAAAATGCAAATCCCAAAATAGCTGAAAATACCGGCTCCAAGGAAAGTATAAGTCCTGTATGGGTTGCGCTTGTATGCCGTTGTGCTGTTGCCTGCACGATGTACCCCACAGCAGTGCATAAAATACTGAGGGTCAGTACAGCCCCCCAGGATATTCCTGTATCAGGAAGCCTGACAGTCTCAGTAAACATCGAAAATACTATACTGAATACTCCCGCAAAACCAAGCTGTAGAATACCCAGTGCAACAGAGTCCACCTCTTTTGTAAAAACCCCCATCACCACTACATGTACAGCGCAGAATAATGCGCATAATATACACAAAAGATCACCGCTATTCACAGTCAACTGACTGTTCAATGTCAGCAAAGCGATACCGACAGGAGCCATACACACCCCTATAACTGCCCTTCTCTCAATCTTCTGCTTTAAGAATAAGTATGACAATATTGGTATTATCACTACAGAAAGACTTATTAGAAAGCCTGCATTGGATGCAGTGGTGTATTGCAGTCCGAAGGACATGGATATAAACATTCCAACCAGCAGTACCGCCAAAATTAAAGAATATTTCACTGTCTTCATATCAGACTTCATAATATTTTTGTGAAACACAAAAGCAGCCACAATAAAAGCTATTATGAATCTCAGTGCAGTCAGATTGAAGGGCTGAAGAGCATCAAGCGCAAACTTTGTGAGAATATAGGATGATCCCCAAAATACTGTGATTATCATAAGCATAATATCTGCTCTAGCTTGCTTGGTCATTACAAATCCTCCCAATATGTAATAGTATCACAATCAAAGAGTAGAAATCAAAAAGACCATGGCAGCCCATGATCTTCTTATAGTGTATAAGCACTTTATTCCAATAAAAATCATGGACACTATGGCCCATGACTGACATTGCAAATCAGATACAGTTTAGTTCAGATCCCAGGCCATAAGATACTCTTTAATGTTTTTGACTTTTATTGATTTGGTTTTCATTCTTACGACCTCCCAATTCTTTCAATTTCTTCTTGACTTTTACTATATCATTATAATCCTTGATATGCAATACCTCCATACCACCTGTTTTCAAATCTGTGAATTATAGAATGACCTTTCTCACAAAAGGGGAAGTCATGGCAGCAAGCAAAGAACCATAATCAAGGTCAAATGAGACTATATCACCGACTCTCAGACTGTGTGCCTTTGTAGTGTCTGCCAACAGGTGGTCACTCGTAGCACCCAGGAGCTCAACACCGGCATTTTTCGGAAACAGCCCTTCAGGTCTCATGTCCTGCCGTCCTATATTCAATATGCTTCTTATCATCATTCCTTTGTTTTCTACTACAGGTATATTTCCAAAAGCATCCTGCCCAATCTCACCTATAGGTACCGAGGGTTTATTCTTACTCTCGATTATCTCAGAGTGCAGAACAAAAGCATCCTGATACGTTCCAGGCCACACTTCCCTGTATATTGTCTCCCTTCCAAGAAGTATCCCTTCACCAATCCTGAAATGATTGATTCTTTCAGACAGCTTTCCTGAAGCCATCAACTTTAATGAGCTTGAGTTCCCTGCAGACAGATATTCAAGCTTTATTTTGCACTTGGCTTCAACTTCTTCTGCAAGCTCCACCAGCTGCTTGTTATTCTCATAAGTAGGAATAGTACCGTTTAGGTCTGTAAGATTTGTACCCAGGCCAACTATCCTGATACCTTGCAGTTTCACAGCCTCCTTTGCTAGGGGAAGCAGTTCATCAGGCCATACGCCCTCCCGTAAATCCCCAAGATCGGTCATTATTATAACTTTATGGACTGTCCCTTTCTTAATGCTTGCCGCTGACAGAGCATACAATATCTCATACTCAGAATTCAAGCTTATATCAGCAAGAGATATCACCCTCTCTATCTCTGACTTGTGAGGTGATCTCATCAACAGAAGAGGAACCTCTATACCGTTGCTCCTAAGCCTTTCCATATTATCGAGCCTGGATTCTCCAATCCATTCAACCCCTCCGCGAATCATAGCCTGTGCTACCTCCGGCATGCCCAAGGTTCCCTTTGTTACTCCTGCCACTGAAATACCATGCATTCTGCATAAATCAGCAATAGTTCTGGCATTGTGCTCAATTTTCTTCAAATCAATAGTAATGTATGGTGTTTCCATATTTTAACCCCCAAGCTATCTGA
>JAWLHF010000186.1:0-3283 GCA_041690515.1 Clostridiaceae bacterium
TGCAAGGATTGCGGTACAGACCGCAGAAGCAGCAAAGGCTAAAGGAAACGGAAACTTGAAAAGGGTAAGAAAGAAGAATCCGAAATATGCGCCGAACATTATTACCCCACCATGGGCAAAGTTGCTGAAGTTCATTATACTGTACACCAGTGAATAGCCAACAGCCATCAGAGCATAGACACTGCCTATGGAAAGACCGTTGATTATTTGTTGGAAAAATTGCGTCATTGTTTTTCCTCTCCTCAATAAGTGTAGAGCAGAAGGGTTTTGCCTTCTGCTCTATATTGACTTAGTTTAAATAAGGCATTATTCAGCAGAGTATTTCTGCTGGAATACGTATTTACCGTCTATTATCTTTATTATGGCTGCATCTTTGCCTTCAGGATTGTGTGTATCCTTACCTATCTTGATTCTGCCTGTAATTCCCTTTATATCTGTAGTTTCAAGAGCCTGTGCAACCTTTTCTGAATTTGCCTCTCCTGCTCTTTTCAATGCATCCTCAAGCATAAGAACAGCATCATGCACAAGATAACCGTTCAGTTCAACATCCTTGTTATATTTGGTCTTATATCTTGTTTTGAAGTCCTGTACCTCAGGATCATCATAGTCTAGATGATTTACAAAGTAGGAACCTTCAACAGCTTCCTTAGCCATGCTTATAAGCTGTTCCGAAGGCCATCCGTCACCGCCCATAAGAGTAGCAGTTATTCCAAGCTCTCTTGCCTGATTGGAGCTCAGAGCCACTTCCTTAAAGAAGTACGGCATGAATATTACGTCGGGATTAGCAGCTTTTATTTTTGAAAGCTGTGGTCTGAAGTCAACATCTCCGGATTTAAAGCCTTCCTTTACGACTACAGTACCACCCTTTTTCACGAAGTATTCTTCGAAGAACTGTGTAAGACCTTGGGAATAATCATCTCCAACATCATAAAGAACTGCTGCGCTCTTTGCCTTAAGCACATCAGCAGCATAACCTGCAGCAACTGCACCCTGATAAGGATCTATGAAGCATACTCTATAATTATACGGTTTGACCTTCCCATCAAGCACAGTAACTTTCGGATTAGTTGCAACTGTTGCAATATCCGGCACTTTTGCCTGTTCAAGTACAGGGGCTATCGGTATTGCATTACCACTGGCGTTTGGACCCAGTATAGCAACTACCTTGTCCTGAGTAGCAAGTCTTTTTGCCACATTGACTGCTTCCTGAGGATCACCCTTTGTATCATAGCCAATTACTTCAAGTTGCTTACCTAATACTCCGCCTTTTCCATTAATCTCTTCAAAAAGCATTTTAACAGTATTCAACTCACACTGCCCCCATACAGCCTGATCACCGGTCAAAGAACCCATCCAGCCAACCTTTATGGTGTCTCCTCCGGTAGCAGCTGCAGGCTGAGCATTACCGGAACACCCTGTCAGCCCAACAGAAACTGTAAACAAACAAACCAAGAATAACGCGATTACTTTCCTTCTCATACTATTCCTCCTCCATTTACTATTAAGCTAATATTATTAAGCATCCTCCCTTCTTTTTTAATGCCGTCAAATATCCTACTGTATAAATATATAAAAAATTATAAGAAAAATGACAAGTTTGATATATGTAAAATTTAATAGTCAGAATAGTTCGAACCCTTCGAATATTATACTTATGATTCTACATAAGTTTCCAATATCCTTCCAGGAAATAAATAGTATTATTATTTATTTTTTGTAATAAAAATGCACCATTCTTCAGAATGGTGCATTAAGGTATTTGAATGGAAAATATAAATCACATCAGCTTAGAACCTTGATTGTCTTCACTTTCTTTTTCCTTCAGTATGCTTATGATATTACTTGCATCTCTTTTAGATAAGTCCTTGCTGAAGCTCTTACCTGTCTTATCTTGTATAAGCTCCCTAAGTTCGTCATTTGACATATTTAGATTCTTTGCTATGGAAAAAATTGTATTGATTTGAGTTTTCGTGGCTGTGTCCGTTTTTTTCTGTGCCTCATCCTTCAATATCTGCTCTTCTGAAAGATTCTTTCCATCGCCAACTTCCTCAAACCCTGTATATTCAACTCCATAGCCGGCAAAACGAAGTGCCCTTGCAATAGCCCTTGTCTCGGCCAATTCAAGTATGGCATTGGATAGCACTCTGTCTCTTTTCGCGGATGCATTACCCAGACCGGTAAACGTTCCTTTCTCCGTTCTTACTGCTGCCTGTACGATTACTGCATCTTCGTTATATTGTACAACGTTTGTTTCTATCGACAAGTTCTTGTTTTCATCATGAGCAAGCCTCAATCTGCCTCCAACGACTGGATATGTCTTGCCCTGGACCTTTACAAGTTCTTCATTTTTAAATGTACCCGGCATATTATTCCCTCCTGTGGATATTTTGTGAGTGAGCAAGAATAATATACGCCACAGCATAATTAACAATTAGGACTTAGCTTATTTCCTTTTTCAGCTCGCTGATGTTGTCCTGTAGCTTTTCAAGCATATAAAGCAGAGCATCGAGCTTTACATTATCATCCTCAGACAAACGGTTTTCCATACTTTCCAATGTTTCTGCAAAATTGGATTTCAGCATATTCAGGGTCTTTATAAGACTTTCCTTATGAACCCCTGATCTCTCGACAACCACCTTCCTCTGATAGGTGGAGGATAGTTCCACTGTCTGTCCCAACTGCGCCACTTCATTCGGTATTCCAAGTTCGGTATCTATAAGCTTGGACAGTTCTGTCAACGCAGTATCTTCTCCATGAACCAGAAATACCTTCTTTGGTTTCTTTTTAAATGTTCCCAGCCATTCCAGAAGGCCTTTCTGATCGGCATGTCCCGAGAAACCTTCTATTGAATATACCTTGCATCTTACTCCTATTTCTTCGCCAAATATCTTGACCTGCTTTTCCCCGTCTTTGATTCTTCTGCCCAATGTGTTCTTCGCTTGATACCCTACAAACACCACACTTGATTCTTCACGCCATAGATTATGCTTCAGGTGGTGTTTTATCCTTCCGGCTTCGCACATTCCGCTGGCGGATATGATTATGCTGCTTCCGATAGTAGAATTGATAGCTCTAGATTCATCTGCTGTATGGGTGAATATAAGATCCGGAAAATCAAAAGGATTATCTCCGCTTTTGATAAGCTTTTGAGCATCCTCATCAAAATACGGCAGAAAACTTTGGAATATCTTTGTTGCGTTTATTGCCAAAGGGCTGTCCACATAAACAGGAATATGCTTAAGTTTATATTTGTCTGACTCTTTTAGCATATTCAGCACATATA
>JAWLHF010000187.1:0-3282 GCA_041690515.1 Clostridiaceae bacterium
GACGGTTCTTTTTGCTTTTGAAAGCAAAAAGAACCGTCCCCGCTGCTTGGCTGCTGCTTGCTACTTTTTATCTGATGGCGTAACCTTTGTTATATTGTCTCCGAAGCATGTCTTGAAGGCTTTGAGAAAAGAGACTGCGAAGTCTCTGCTGTCGGTATCTATGATTGAATGGGTTACCACTTGTTCTAATAACACCATTAAGTTTTCTAATTCATATCCTTCAAATTTGACTGTATCTTTATCAACCTTTATCATATTATCCTCCATATAATTAGAATCACTTATTCATTATACACCAAGAAAGTCGATTTTTGTAGATATAATATGAAGTTCAGAATTCTTTCTATGTATGCATGACTGGTAAGGGCCAGTGCAAGAGGAAAAGAAGGGTTGGAAACACTGGCATTTGGGCAGGAATTATTATATAATATAAAGAAGCCGAATGATTCATAGAAATACGGATCTAATACACAAAGCAATCGTCGTAGTAGGATGGGGGGATCTAAAAATGCATGATTTTAGAAATTGTAAGAGATGCGGAAAGCTATTTGCAAGCAGTTACGGTTCAGTTTGTCAGCAGTGTCTTGCAAAGGATGAAAGTGACTTTAAATTAGTCAAAGAGTACATATATGAGCACGATGGTGTGACTATCACCGAGGTTTCTGAAGCAACAGGAGTTCCTGCGCAAAGGATACTCAGGTATCTGAAGGAGGAGAGGCTCGAACTGAATGGAACAGGAGGCGGCATACTCCTTAGCTGCGAGAGCTGCGGAACAGCTATCCTCTCCGGCAGATACTGTGAAAGCTGTAAGAACGATCTTGCAAATGGACTGAGACGTGAGGTGGTTGGACTGGCGAAAAAGCCGGAAAAAGCCGGAGTTGAAAGCTTGGAGAAGAACAAGATGTATACGGCAATAAGAAGAAAATAATAAGACTTTTTATACATTAGGTAGCTTTAGTATCCTGATATGTTATTATTAATATGTCAGGATATTTTCACTATATTCTACATAGTGATGCCCAGCATCGGAAAGGATGATATGATGAAGTCTGCAAGAATAGGAAACAGGTATTTTTTAAGGATTGATAAAGGTGAGGAGGTGGTCGCTTCCTTGAAGGAGTTCTGTGAAAACAACAAGGTTAAGCTGGGGTCCATTGTCGGTCTTGGGGCGACGAACAGAGTCACTATAGGACTCTTTAACACAAACACCAAAGAGTATCACAATAAGGAATTGACAGGGGAATATGAAATTACCAACCTGACCGGAAACATAACAACCAAGGATGGGGAGATATATCTGCACCTGCATATAACATTGGGCGACGATACATATAAGGCATTTGGCGGACATCTGAAAGAATGCTGGATATCAGCAACATGCGAGCTTGTAATAGACACAATTGGCGGAGAGATTCAAAGGGCTTTTGATAAAGATTCCGGGTTGAATTTATTGAAGCTATAGCTTATATAGAATTTTGAGGTGAATAGATTGCAGTTGTTTGTCAGAGATAAGAATTTTTATAGGACGGCATTATTTATCGCTTTTCCTATAGCTGCACAGCAGATCATAAACATAGGGGTAAACCTTATGGATACAATAATGCTCGGTTCCTTTGGAGAGATACAGCTTTCAGCTTCCTCCCTGGCCAATCAGTATTATTTCATATTCCATATTTTATGTCTCGGTATCGGCGGAGGAGCAGCGGTCATGACAGCACAATATTGGGGAGCGGAGGACAAAGTATCCATTAGCAGGACATTAGCCCTTATGCACAGGATATGTGCTGCCATAGCGATATTTTTCTCAGTACTTACCTTTATTTTTCCGGATAATATAATGACTTTGTATGCAAAGGATGCGGCAGTCATAGAAAATGGCGCCAGGTATCTTAGGATACTGGCTATTGTGTACCTTTTCCACGGCTTGAGCATTACAACAACTATTGTCCTTAGGACTGTCAGGGTGGTGAGGCTGGCTTTTTATACATCCTGCGGAGCTTTCTTCATCAATGTTTTCTTCAACTGGGTCTTCATATTCGGGAAACTTGGCGCGCCAAGGCTGGAGATAACAGGAGCAGCCATAGGTACGCTGCTGGCAAGACTGTTTGAATTTGCTGTCATTATTGGATATCTTCTTTTCTTTGACAAGAATATAAGATATAAGCTTAAGTATATCTTCCAGCATATTGATGTGTCGATTTTAAAGGAGTATATGCATACCGGAGTTCCGGTAATAATAAGCGATGCTTTTCTTACCTTTGGCAACAGTGCCCTGGCTATGATAATGGGAAGAATGGGTCCTCAGATGGTTGCGGCAAATGCCATTACTACTGTGACAGTACAGATAAGTACTGTGTTTATTATGGGGATATCAAATGCCAGCGGTGTAATCACAGGCAATACCATAGGCAGGGGAGAGTATGAAAAGGCCCATGCCCAAGGGGTTACCTTCCTTGTGCTGAGTGCAATAATAGGCAGTATCGCAGGATTGATCATAACCATTATCAATCCGTATATAATCAACTTCTATAATATAACACCGGAGACAAAGGAAATCGCCAGACAGCTTATGCATGCAGTTGCCTTTATTGTAGTATTCCAATCAATACAGTCTGTTATGACAAAGGGTGTCTTAAGAGGCGGCGGTGATACAAAGTTCCTTATGATTGCTGATGTGCTGTTCCTATGGATAGCCTCCATACCCCTTGGATATTTTGCAGGCCTGGTATGGAATTGGCCGCCCTATGCGGTATATTTCTGCCTGCGCATTGACTTTGTCATAAAGTCCTTCTGGTGCATTCACAGGCTGAACGGACAGAAGTGGGTGAGGAATGTTTATAGCATAGGAGAGGTAGAGAACGCATAATGCAGATAAATAGAAGAATGCGACACTATTAAAGTTTGTAGCGGCACTGGATTGCAAATGAATATTATTCCGCAGCCGATGCTCCGAAACCAGAGCTTCTAAACTCATTACGGGCAGCATCAAAACTCGCTCCGCTCAAACAGTTGATGCTGCTATTCCTCCATTTCGTTAAGAAGCTCTAAGGTTCCTACGCAAAGGCTACTCCACAATATTCACAGCAATCCTTGTTTGTGATATATTGCAGAAGCTGTTATAGAATAACCAACACCGACGTGGGGAAGTATCTCCGAAGAAGCCTTTCACTGACCTCGGAACGCAATACCCACGGGCAAAATAACCAGACGGGCAAGCAGAGATGGGACCCCCGCCAGTGATTTTGCTGGCTTTGAAAGGCGATGAGGACATACTTCCCCGAT
>JAWLHF010000188.1:0-3213 GCA_041690515.1 Clostridiaceae bacterium
GACTTATTACATTGCCTTCCGGAATATCCTTGTTATTCACTCTTTCTGTAACTTCAAGAATAAGACTCAGTTCCTTCAGCGTATCCCTTGCTTCACTTTCAGTCATATTTACCAGATCCGGGACTGCCACTTCCTTCACAGTGAAAAGGCTGTTCACGAAGAGAATTCCTCCTCCCACCAGCAATGCCAGAAGCAATCCTCCTACTACCGCCGCTGCGATGAACGCAGTGTTTTTCTTTTTCTTCTTTGGTGACTGATCTTCCCCGCCTTTTATCTCGCCCACCGGATCTATTGTATAATCATCAATGACTACTTTTCCTTCCTTTACATCTGTTGTATCTTTTACATCTTCCCTTTTCTGTCCGTCCTCTATTTCCGCTGCAACATCCTGGTCTATGATTCTTATAGGCTCAAGGACTCTTGTATTCTCATCTGTGAATTTGTTCTTCTTGACAAAGTCACCGTTTGGCATTACCAGGGATTGTCTGAGGTCGTTTACAATCTCTGCGGCACTGTTGTATCTCTTGGATACTTCCTTCTCCATACACTTTAGTATAATCGCCTCAATTGCCTTTGGTATCCTGGAACGCACCTTTGACGGCGCTACAGGCTCCTCCTGTATATGCTTCAATGCAACGGCTATGGGTGATTCCCCTTCAAAAGGCAATCTTCCTGTCAGCATTTCATACATAACTACTCCCAGAGAATAAATATCTGATTTTTCGTCTGTATACCCGCCTCTTGCCTGCTCTGGTGAGAAATAATGCACTGAGCCTATTACATTGCCTGTATTTGTAATGGTACTTGAAGATACAGCCCTTGCAATACCAAAGTCTGTTACCTTCACAGAATTGTCTTCCCGTATCAGTATATTATGGGATTTTATATCTCTGTGAACTATATGGTTCTTATGGGCGTGATCCAATGCATAACATATCTGTATTGCGATATTTGTAGCGTATTCAACCCCAAGAGTACCTTTGCTCTTGATCAGCTCCTTAAGAGTCTGTCCTTTTATATACTCCATGACTATATAGTAGTTGTCATTTTCGGTACCTACATCATATATACCGACTATATTAGGATGAGACAGACTTGCAGCAGATTGAGCTTCCCGCCTGAACTTCTTGACAAATTCCTCATCCTCAGTAAACTCAGATCTAAGTACCTTTATTGCGACAAATCTGTTCAATAGCCTGCATTTAGCCTTATAGACCAGTGCCATTCCTCCGCCGCCTATTTTCTCCAGCACTTCATATCTGTCTCCCAGTACTCTACCTACCATTATAGTCACCACCTTTACACATATGAATAACTACTGCCGTTATATTGTCATAGCCGCCGTTCTCTTTAGCCTTGCCGATCAGAAGTTCGCAGGCTTCATTCAGATCAGAGGTGCTTTCTATTAATGAAACCATGTCTTCCTCATATACGGCATTTGACAATCCGTCAGTACAAATCAAAATATAATCTCCGTCCTGCATCTCACACATTGCAATATCCGGCTCCAGTGTATACTCTGTGCCCAGAGCCCTAGTAATCACATTCTTCTGAGGATGACTACTTGCCTCTTCCGGCTTAATAGTTCCTGATTTTATAAGCTCTGCAACCAGGGAATGATCCTCTGTGAGTCTTCTTATTTCATTGTTCCGTATAAGATATATACGGCTGTCCCCTACATGTCCTATATGTATGCTTCCGCCTTTTATCAAGATCATTGAAAGAGTAGTGCCCATACCAAGACAATTGCTTTTCACTATTGATGTTTTATAAACCTTGTCATTTGCATATAGTATGGCATTTCTAATCAAATCCTGTATATCCTTTTCTCCAAGCTTCAGTACATCAATGCTTTCTTTTATGAAAGAGGCTATCTCCTGTACAGCCATTGAGCTTGCTACCTCTCCGGCATTATGCCCTCCCATGCCATCGGCAACTATGTACAAATATGAATCATCAATGCCATCAAGCTTCTCACATAAAAAGCTGTCCTCATTTACTTTTCTTACCAGACCTATGTCCGTCCTGCCGACCGACCTCATCAAATCACCTCTAAACATAATGTAAACCAGTTCATACTGCAAAATATTTCGACATAATATGTAAAAACCCTTTAAGAAATGTTATTTTTATTATGCTTTCGTGTCTCACATTAGTAATTAGCTGAATTCTTGCAAAGCTTTGCTCAAATAACCCTCAACCCAAAACCCGTAACACGAAACCACACAAATAAAAATACCTTAACCCTCTTTCATAAACTTCTGCCTCAGCTGTCCGCAGGCTGCATCTATCTCGCTTCCAAGCTCGCGCCTTATGGTAGTTTCTATGCCAAAGCCCTCCAGAACACTCTTAAAGGCATTTATCTTTTCTTTCGACGCTTTAACGAAATCTTTTCCTTCAACCTTGTTCACCGGAATAAGGTTGACATGACAAAGCATGCCCTTCAGAAGATTTCCAAGCTTATGGGCATCCTTAGCACTATCATTGACATCTTTTATCAGGGCATATTCAAAAGTCACCCTCTTGTTCGTCATTCTTATATAATATTCGCAGGCATCCATCAGTTTTTCAATGTTATATTTTTTATTTATCGGCATTATTTTGCTCCTTGACTCATCGTCAGCTGCATGAAGGGATATTGCCAATGTGCATTGAAGCTTCTTATCTGCAAAATCATATATCCTGGGTACTATCCCGGAGGTTGAAAGTGTTATATGCCTTTGTCCTATGTTCAATCCTTTATTGTGGTTGACAGTACTTATAAACTTCATTACCTCTTCATAATTATCAAAGGGTTCTCCTGTGCCCATAAGTACAATATTGCCGATCCTCTCTCCAACATCTCTGGAAACCGCCATGACCTCCTCCAGCATTTCACCGCTTGTCATGGATCTTATAAGCCCACCTGTGGTTGAAGCGCAGAATTCGCAGGACATCCTGCAGCCTATCTGAGTGGATATGCATATGGTCTTACCATAACTATAGTCCATAAGCACACACTCCACTGCATTACCGTCCTTAAAGCTGAGCAGGTACTTTCTTGTATTGTCTGATTCGGAGTGCTGCATCGCTTCTATACGAGCTTTTCCAATAAAAAAATCTCTATCTAGCATTTCAATCAGATTCTTCGGCAGATTTGTCATCTCTCCAAAAGTTGCTGTGTCCTTATATATCCACTCAAAAATCTGCCCTGCCCTGAATCTGGGCAGTTTG
>JAWLHF010000189.1:0-3195 GCA_041690515.1 Clostridiaceae bacterium
CAACAGTAAACTTATTGTATTTAGGGCTCACAGTATCACGGAATTTAGATTTTGGATGGATATTCTTTAAGATAAATAAAAGTAATTGTTGGATATAAGAAAGTAGCAATTGATTATATGCTAGTAAAACTGATATAATTGAGTTCAAAACAATGACACTTCCTTTCGGTTATTTGGTGTTTTGAGAGACTCAATTATACCAGAAAAGAGGGGGTCATTGTTTTTAATTTGCAAAAAAACTTGAAACCCTTGATAAATCTAATTTTAAAGTCTATTAAAATCAAAACAAGTTAACACAAACACTAAATTTTTGGGGGTAATGATATGAAAAAGATATATGTTTCTATTGACTTGGAGGGTATTGGCGGAATAGTGAACACAAGTCAGGTTGGTGTCATTGAAAATGAATTTTACAGTGAAGCAAGAAGACTTATGGCAGGAGAGGCAAATGCCGTAATCGAGGGTATAAATAAGGCAGGTGCAATTGCAGTTATCGGGGATTCACATGGGAACATGCTCAATATACCCATCGAACTGTTGAAAGGGGATTTTCTGCTGTCCTGCGGTCCGGATAAGATGCTTTCAATGATGGGAGGTATAGATGGCAGCTACAATGGAGTTATGTTTATCGGATATCATTCAAGATTTGGAACCCCGATGGCGATTATGGACCATACATACAGCCCTTCAACCCTAAGGGAGCTAAGAATCAACGGAATTGCAGCAGGTGAGTCGGAGATAAATGCAGCGGTTGCAGGTTACTTTAATGTACCTGTCTTAATGTTGAGCGGTGATGATGTGACGATGGAACTGGTGAAGAAGTCCTTCCCTTCGGCAGAAACCGTCGCCGTAAAGAAAAGCCTGGGCAGATATTCAGCATTATGTGAGCCGGTGGACAAAGTCAGGGAAAAGCTTTCTGAAGCTGCAAGAAAGGTAGTAGAGAATATTGATAAATATGCATTTCTATATGAAATAAAACCGCCAATTCGCATGGAGTATATTTGGAATACAGCAGCTATGGCAGAGATATGTACATATGTGCCGGGAGTTATTAAGACTGATGAAAGGACCACTGTCTATGAGTGCGATGACTATATTCAAGCCTTCAAGCTTTTCACAGTATTCAGAAGATTGGCAAGTTCAGTAGCAGACAGGGACTATCTGTAAGAATGAATTGAGAACACTGAGTACCGGAAAGTCATGTGCCTCAAATTCTCTTATGAGAGCCGCAATGCCGAAATATGGCATAAAAAAATGGCTATAAGGCTTATATCAAGCCTTGCAAATAAAAAAATAAGGGGGAAGCAGATCTATGAAAATGAGATCATTGACTATTTGTCTGGTGTTGATGCTTGTTCTGAGTACACTGTTATCTGCATGTGCTCCTCAAGCCCCAACACAGGGAGATGCTGCAGATGCACCGCCGGCGGCATCGGAGAAATCCATCAGCATATTGATGGAGTCAGAGCCGCCGAATATTGACCCGCAGATTGGTACAGACCTATATTCCTTCTTTGTAGCGGGACACGTTCTTGAAGGACTTGTAAGGGTTTACGACGGAAAAGTCATTCCCGGTATAGCTGAGGAATGGGAAATCTCAAGTGATGGACTCACATATACCTTCCACCTGAGAGATGCTGAGTGGAGTGATGGAGTACCTGTAAAGGCTCAGGACTTTGAATACTCAATACTCAGACTGCTGGATCCGAATACAGCGGCAAGCTATGCTGAAGTAATGGGCTTTTACATAAAGAATGCACAAAAGTACTTTAGCGGTGAGATAACCGATAAAACACAGGTTGGTGTAAAGGTCATAGATGAAAAGACACTTGAAATACAGCTTGAAAATCCTACGGGATATTTCTTGAGGCTCTTAGGCTTTGTATGCTTCCTGCCGTCCAGGGAAGATCTTGTTAAACAGCATGGTGAAGCTTATGCTGCAGAACCTGACAAGATGGCTTATAACGGACCTTATGTTGTTAAGGAATGGAAACATGAGGAAAGTGTAACTCTGGCGAAAAACCCAAATTTCTGGAACAAAGACAATATAAAAATGGACATAATTGAGTGCCCCATCATAACAGACAGCAAGACAGCCCTCAACCTTTTCGAAGCAGGAGATCTGGACTTCAGCTCCATACCTGCCGATCTCCTTGACAGCTATATACAGAACGGCAAAGCAAAGATGATGCCTAATGGTGGACTTTTCTGGCTGCAGTTCAACTATAGCAGCAAGGATTACGGAAAGATACTGGGTAATGTCAATTTCAAGAAAGCCGTTGCCCATGCAATTGACAGGGAAGCTCTAGTAAAGGCAGTGGTAAAAAGAGGTTCACCTGCTACAAGATATGTACCGGACAATATAATGGGAGTAAATGATAAATTCGCAGCAGAGAATCCATTGAATGTACTTCCTGTAAAAGCAGATCCTTCAAAGGCAAAAGAGTATTTTGACGTTGCCCTGGAAGAGCTTAATCTGACGGTTGAGAATTTCCCAACCCTGAAGCTTCTTGGAGCTGATACTTCAGAGACAAGAATGTACTGTGAAGCCCTTCAGGATATGCTGCTGAAGAATCTTGGAATAAAGGTAGAACTTATAAATGTACCATCAAAGCAACGATTGCAGGCAGTTAAAGACAGGGATTACGAAATTGTTTATGCCAATTGGTTCCCAGACTATGACGATCCCATGACTTATCTTGATATTTGGATTACCGGAGGAGGCTTCAATCGTTCCGATTATACAAATCCAAAATATGATGTGCTTATCAGTGAAGCAAAAGCAGCTACCGATGAGAAGGTAAGACAGCAGAAAATGTTTGAAGCGGAGAAAATCGCCCTTGAAGATATGATAGTTGTTCCCACCCACTGGGGAGCAAATGCCGCAGTACAGTCGGAAAGAATGGTGAACTTTGTACGTTCACTGGTCGGTGCTGATCCGGATCTTACTTTTGTTGATATTACTGAGTAATAAATAATAAAAAGTGCAGTCTGCTGCGGACTGCACTTTTTTTGGTTAATTACACATGGTATTGTATATACTAATTAAGGAAATTGTTTTGCACTATTTGAATTCAACGTAATATGACTAGTGTTAAACATATTGGAAACATATAGTCTGTGACTAATGTGTTTTTGCTTGACAAAACAAGCTTTGATTTGTATAATAATGTTTGTTAATTACATAGGCAAATT
>JAWLHF010000190.1:0-3185 GCA_041690515.1 Clostridiaceae bacterium
GGACTTGGGAATCTGACGGTTAAGACCATTGGCTTAAAATACAGAGAATACGCCAAAAGCCTTTTGAATACCCTGTTACCTTCCATGATTATTACTGCGGTTATATACTACTTCCTGGGCAAAGGATATGTGTCAGAGATCGACCCGGAGAGACTGGCGGTTTATCAAGAAAATATTGGTAAAGCCTTTAGAACCGACCCGTATCTGCTTCTGCTTCCCCTTGCTGTGATCATTATGGCGGTGTCTGGAGCAAAGCCTCTGATAAACATGAGCTTGGGTGCCCTTGGAGGAGGACTGACGAGCATATTCATACAGCACAAGTCTGTACCTGAGGTATTTAATTATATTATCACAGGTTACAGGTCGGCTACGGGCATTGAAGATTTGGACCGGATACTGCGGGGAGGTGGGATACAGCCGATGATAGAAGTGCTCTTAGTTGTAGCCGGAGCAGTAGCCTTGAGCAGTCTTTTGGAAGGCACCAAAATTATTAATCCGATAATCTCAAGTACAATAGACAAAGCAAAAAACAAAATGTCCCTGATATCAAGGACTGCAGCATTCAGCAGCCTGATCACAATCGTCACTTGTGATCAAACCGCAGGGATCATACTTCTTGGCAGACTTCTCAGGAAAAGATATGAGGAGCTGGGTGTACATAAAGTTAAGCTTGCCAGAATAATTGCTGACACAGGTACGACTATTGCGCCGCTTATACCATGGAATGTAAATTCCATAATAATCCTCGCCATTACAGGAGTATCGACGATCCAATATGCTCCGTATGCAGTACTATGCTATGTGGGGCCTTTGATATCGGTACTTTTCGGATTGATAAAAGAGAGAGATAGAATGCAAGGATTATCAAATCTTGGGTATAATAGTGATTGATACCATATAAGAGGATATTAATACCATGAGTTGTAGTTTTATATTGTAAACCATGAGAACTTATGGCAAAATTAATATAAATACAGGAACACATGATGAGGAGGATATGCTGATGAATGTGAAGATAGTTGCCGACAGCAGCTGTGATCTCAATGAAGACCTGAGGAAAAAGCTGGGGATAGCCCTTGTACCCTTGACGCTGCATATAGGAGGCAAAACCTATAGGGACGACGATAGCCTGGATGTTAAAGCCATGCTGAAGGAAATGGCGGAATCTCCAGATTCGCCCAGAACAGCATGTCCTTCGCCAAATGATTTTATGAAGGTCTATGAAGGTCCGGAAAGTGTTTTTGTAGTGACATTAAGTTCCTCGCTAAGCGGCACCTATGAAAGTGCAATGCTGGGAAAAAAAATGTTCCAAGAGAATGCCGAAGACAAATTCATACATGTGTTCGATTCATTCAGTGCTTCTATTGCGGAAACCTTAATAGGCATGAAAATCTTTGAATTGGCAAAGAAGAGCTATGATAATCTTCAGATAGTTGAGAAAGTAAATGAGTATATTAAGGAAATGAAGACCTTCTTTTTGTTAGAAACCTTGGAAAACCTAATGAAAAACGGTAGACTGAGTAAGGTTAAAGGTACAATTGCAACACTTCTCAATATAAAACCTGTTATGGGTGCCACTGATAATGGAGATATAAAACTGGTTGAAAGCGTGAGAGGCTACAGAAGAGCTTTTATGCGTTTCATAGATATAATAGGGGAGCAGGGGGAACGGCTGGAGGAGAAGGTTATTGGAATAGCTCACTGTAACTGTCTTGAAAGGGCAGAGGAATTCAAAAGTGAGCTTTTGAAACGATACAAGTTCAAAGATATTATAATAGTAGAAACTGCAGGCCTCAGCAGCGTATATGCTAACCAGGGAGGTATAATAGTAGCATTCTAAGGGACTAACAAGTCCCTTTTCAATTCCCATAATGTGTGTTATACAAACACTTTTATAAAACACATTACCATATTATATTGTAGGGGTGCGCATTGCGCGTCCGTTCATTCCCAAGTTCCCTATTATACAGGCCAAAAGCATAAGAACCCTAAAGGCGGCGAAAGCTGTCTTTCCCTTTGGGAATAATATCCGCCTCCTGCTAATGGGACATGCATATGATATAATAATAAAAAAACAATAATGTGGGGGTTATAAACTTTGAAAAGGTACATAGCATTGTTTGCAGCTTTTCTATTAACAGTATCGGGGCTAGGCGGAGTTTTCAGCGTGGAAGCCGGTGTGTCAAAGCTTCCCTTTGAAGTTGAGAGGTTTTCCGATATTCCGGAAAGCCATTGGGCCTATGAACCGATACACTATTTCAGGCACTTGAATATAACTGAAGGGGACGGCACCAACACATTTGGATTAGGTCAACAGGTTACAAAGAGCGTGTTTATCACCATGCTTGTAAGAGTTATGGGATGGGAGCTTGTTTCGCCTGAAGAGGGCAGTTTTACAGATGTAAGCAAGGATAAATGGTATTATGCTTATGTAGAGACAGCGGCATCACATGGCGCAGTTTTAAAGGAAGCGGGCAGCTTCAATCCGGATAAGCATATCACAAGGATGGAAATTGCAGAAGCCATAGTAAGGGCTCTTGGCTACGGGACCCTCGCCGAACAGCTAAAATATCTTCCGGTTGAGTTTACTGATGTGACTGAAGGTGCGGAATATGTAAACATTGTTAAAGATTTTGAGATAACAACCGGAGCAGATGGAGGAAGATTCCTGCCGGAGAACACTGCAAAAAAAGAAGAAGCAGCAGCTATGCTCGTCAGAATGTATAAGAGGTTGAACTCCAAAGTGAATGAGCTCCATGGCTTTTATGCCATAAAATCCTATGACCAGGCGGCGATAATAAAAGACCTGGATTCTGTAAGCTTTGGTTGGAGTAGACTGGAATATGATGCTGGAACTGGAAGCTTCTTTGTTGCAACTGCAAAGAATGGAAAAAGCGACTTCTTCATTCCGGAGGGCTATGCTGAGCCTATGGACATTGCAAAACAGGGCAAAATATCTGTACAGCTCAATCTTTTTGCTTCCAATGATACAAAGGTTAGGGATGCCTTAACCGGGGAACAGATCGGAATAGTTGAAAAACTGCTTTCTGACACTGATGCCCAGAATGATATCATAGTTCAGGTTGTACAGTTATTGAAGGGTGCCGGGACAGGAAATGACTTCATTGCTTTTGATGGTATTGTTGTTGATTTTGAGAACTTAAGAAGTGAAAAAATGAAGAAGC
>JAWLHF010000191.1:0-2999 GCA_041690515.1 Clostridiaceae bacterium
ATCTATCCCTCCAAAGCGGATGTGATGAGACATTGAAAAGGATGCATAGGAAATACACTACTGAGAAATATAAGAGTGTAGTAGGAAAATTAAGGGAAGCATTTCCTGACGTGGCAATTACAACTGATTTGATTGTCGGCTTTCCCGGTGAGACAGAGGAAGAGTTTCAAAAGACAGTTGATTTTATCAATGAGATATCCTTCAGTGCCATGCATATTTTCAAATATTCACCCAGAGAGGGTACTCCCGCTTCAAAATATGAAAATCAAGTAAATCCTCAGGTTAAAGATGCAAGAAGCAGACTGATCAGTTCTATTGCACAGAAAAATGAGGAAAATTTTAAAAAAGGCTTTATAGGGCGCAGCATGCCCGTTCTATACGAGCAGTCAATTGATGAAGAAAGCTCATTTTTCGAGGGTCTTACAGACAACTATATAAGAGTTGTTTCTGAATCACCTATGGATATAAAGGGGAAAATAATTGAGACGGTACTTACTGCAATAAAAGGAGATCATATTGCAGGAAAAGTTTAGTACAAGATTATTATTTGAAGGAATTTATAAGATTTTGTTGAATATTAGAATAAGGTTCTTTTATGACATTAAGTCGGACTGGAATAAGGAGGTGAAGCAATGAGTGACTGCATTTTCTGTAAAATCATAAATGGAGAGATTCCTTGCAGCCAGGTCTATCAGGATGATAAGGTGTTGGCTTTCAAAGACATCAACCCACTTGCTCCAGTTCATGTTTTGATAATACCAAAGCAGCATATTGAGTCAGCCCAAACTGTCAAAGAGGACAATTCAGAGGTTGTAGCCCATATTTTCAGTAAGATCCCCGGAATAGCAAGAGAAATGGGAATAGCAGAAAGCGGTTACCGGGTTATTACCAATATTGGAAAGGATGGCGGGCAGGCTGTGCCCCATCTGCATTTTCACATATTGGGAGGACTTAAACTGGAAACTGCTTTAGGTTAGGGATACAAAGTAAAAAAACCTGTTATTGACACAAAATAATTAATTAATGTATAATTAACTGAGTGTTTTATCATATTCAGCAGGACAATCCAAGGCTGGATAAGATAATGTCTCTGGCGTATGCAGTCGGATCTGTAAAGGGAATTGTCCTGTGAAGATATGCAGAACCAACGCATAAATCGGCCGAGGCAAATTTAATAGTCCCACTTTGTAACACAGTATTGTTATTATATACTGTAAGGATTGTTACCAGCGGAGGGAGGGAAATAGATGTCAGAAATCAGAGTTGGTGAGAATGAATCTCTAGAAAGCGCTCTTAGAAGGTTTAAGAAGAAATGTGCCAGGGCTGGGGTTTTAGCAGAAGTTAGAAAAAGAGAGCATTATGAGAGCCCAAGTGTAAAAAGAAGGAAGAAATCTGAAGCTGCAAGAAAAAGAAAAACAAAATAAAAGAAGGTTGATGTGAATGTCCCTCAAGGAAGTATTGCAAAATGACCTTAAAACTGCAATGAAAGAAAAGGATACCATCAGAAAGAATGTAATAACCATGATGAGAGCCGCTGTATTGCAGATTGAAAAGGATAAGAAAATTGAGCTGGATGATGAGGGTGTAATAGAGGTAATTGCCAAAGGAGTAAAGCAAAGAAAGGATTCAATACCTGACTTTGAAAAAGGCAACAGACCCGACCTGGTTGAAAATATAGAAAAAGAAATTGGTATTCTGATGGGTTATTTGCCGCAGCAGCTTACCGAAGAAGAGCTCAACCAAATAGTTTCAGATACAATTTTTGAAGTAGGCGCACAGAACATGCAGGATTTAGGCAAGGTTATGAGCGCACTGATGCCCAAAGTAAAGGGCAGAGCTGACGGCAAATTGGTTAATTCAATTGTAAGACAGCATTTACAAGGATAAAAGAAGCGGAAATCCATACAGGGTTTCCGCTTTTTTTTGATTTTTTAAATGTAAATCAAAAAAGTGGTAAAAATACACCTCGTGTAGTATAATATTCAAAAGATTGATAAGCAGCGACAAAGGATTAGGAGGTTAAGTTTCATGAGTGACAATACAATCAATGATAGCAATGTTCCGGTAGGCATGGATCAGGCAGTCGATGAGACTAAGACATATTCAAACTTCATACATGACTTTATAGATGAGGATCTGGAGGAAAAGGTATATGAAAAAGTACATACCCGTTTTCCTCCCGAGCCTAACGGATACCTGCACATAGGACACTGTAAGGCTATGTATATAAACTTCAGTACAGCGGAAAAATACCGAGGACTATGCAACTTGAGGTTTGACGATACAAACCCCATAAAAGAAGATGTGGAATATGTTGAATCCATAATGGAAGATATAAAGTGGCTCGGATTTGACTGGGAAGACAGATTGTTCTACGCATCGGATTATTTTGAGAAGCTCTATGAATTTGCCGAGCATCTTATAAAAAAAGGAAAGGCTTATGTATGTGATCTGAGCCAGCAAGAGGTAAGGGAATACAGGGGTACACCTACTGAACCCGGGAAGAACAGCCCTTTCAGAGACCGCAGTGTCGAAGAGAACATGGACCTGTTCAGAAGGATGAGGGCAGGAGAGTTCCCTGAAGGCTCCAGGACCTTGCGTGCAAAGATAGATATGGCAGCACCGAACCTTAACATGAGAGATCCGGTGCTGTATAGGATACTTAAATCCCATCACCACAGAACAGGAGACAAATGGTGCATATATCCCATGTACGACTTCCAGCACCCTCTTTCGGATGCACTGGAAGGTATTACTCACTCCCTCTGCTCCTTAGAATATGAGGATCATCGTCCGTTGTACAACTGGGTGGTGAAGGAGTGCGAGGCTGAGCATAGTCCGAGACAGATCGAGTTCGCCAGGTTGAACCTGACATATACTGTGATGAGCAAGAGGTATTTGAGAGAGTTGGTAGAAACCGGTATCGTAAGCGGATGGGATGATCCAAGGATGCCAACATTATGCGGACTTAGAAGAAGAGGCTATACTCCGGAGTCAAT
>JAWLHF010000192.1:0-2949 GCA_041690515.1 Clostridiaceae bacterium
AATAAACAAAGAGGTTTATGACCAGTTTGTAAAGGTTGCAAATCTTCTTGAAGATCACTACAGAGATATGCAGGACATTGAGTTCACTATAGAAAAGGGCAAGCTTTTCATGCTCCAGACCAGAAACGGTAAGAGAACCGCAGCTGCTGCCCTCAGAGTTGCAGTTGAACTGGTTGAAGAAGGCAAGATAAGCAAGGAAGAAGCTGTAATGAGAGTTGAGCCTGCTCAGCTTGACCAGCTGCTGCACCCGAATTTTGATGCAGATGCCCTTAAAAAAGCTACATCTATAGCAAAAGGACTTCCGGCTTCACCTGGAGCAGCTTCCGGTAAAGTATACTTCACAGCTGCCGACGCAGTCCAAGCAGCAAGAAATGGTGAGAAGGTTGTATTGGTAAGACTTGAAACATCACCTGAAGATATTGAGGGTATGATCGAATCTCAGGGTATACTTACAGCAAGAGGCGGTATGACTTCACATGCTGCAGTTGTTGCAAGAGGTATGGGTAAATGCTGCGTAGCAGGCTGCGAAGAAATAAAGGTCAATGAAGAAGCAAAGCAGTTCACAGTTGGCGGTAAGACTTACAAAGAAGGAGACTTCATATCCATAAACGGAAGCACCGGTCATATATATGAAGGTGTCATAGCTACAAAAGAGCCTGAAATGTCAGGACATTTCGGAACATTGATGGGATGGGCAGACGAGGTTAGAAAACTAAAAGTAAGAACAAATGCCGATACACCAAGAGATGCACAGCAGGCGGTTAAATTTGGTGCAGAAGGAATAGGCCTCTGCCGTACAGAGCACATGTTCTTTGACGAAGCTAGAATACCTGCAGTAAGAGAAATGATAATATCTGAAACTCTGGAACAGAGGAAGGTTGCATTAGAAAAGCTTCTTCCAATGCAGAGGGAAGACTTTGTTGGAATATTCGAAGCAATGGAAGAAAGGCCGGTTACAATCAGACTTCTGGATCCACCATTACATGAGTTCCTACCTCACGAAGATGAAGATATAAAAGAACTTGCAAAAACTATGGGTGTTGAATTTGAAAAGCTTAAAGCACAAGTAGAAAGCCTCCATGAATTCAATCCAATGCTGGGTCACAGAGGCTGCCGTCTTGCGGTGACATATCCTGAGTTGGCTGAAATGCAGGCAAGAGCAATAATAGAAGCAGCTATAGATGTTAAGAAGAACAAAGGAATAGATGTTCATCCAGAAATAATGATTCCTCTTGTTGGCGATATCAAAGAGCTTACATATATCGAGAAGGTAGTCAGAGAGACTGCAGATAAGATAATAGCAGAATCAGGCATAAAGCTCGATTATATGTACGGTACTATGATCGAAGTGCCAAGAGGAGCAGTGACAGCTGATGAAATAGCAAAGACAGCCGAGTTCTTCTCCTTCGGTACAAATGACCTTACTCAGATGACATACGGCTTCTCAAGAGATGACGCAGGCAAGTTCATAAAGGAATACATCAACAAGGGCATTTTTGAACAGGATCCATTCCAGACTCTCGACCAGAACGGAGTAGGCAAGCTGGTTCAGATGGCTGCGGATCTTGGCAGAAAAACAAGACCAGAAATCAAACTGGGCATATGCGGAGAGCATGGCGGAGATCCGGCATCCGTAGAATTCTGCCATAAGGTAGGACTCAACTATGTATCCTGCTCACCGTTTAGAGTGCCGATAGCAAGACTTGCTGCAGCACAGGCAAATATTAAGGACAAAATGGGCGAATACAGCCAGAAGTAAGAATAATGATAAAATAAGAAAAGGTGTTGGAATCTTTAGGGTGCCAACACCTTATTCTTATTCAATCTATTGGATAATAGGATAAAGCAATTGGTGATAATTCTTGTCACATCTGCCATACAAATGTATAATTGTGTGATAGGGAAGTCGTGAAACATACCTGTGATTTTTTTGCAGCGGAGGTGCAGATATGAGAACATTCCGTTTTGCTGTTAGGCAGATAGTCCCTTTGTTGTTTTCGTACATTTTTGTCGGTATCGCTTTTGGAGTCCTAATACATGAGGCAGGTTATTCAGTTTTTTGGTCTTTTTTATCAGGAGTCTTCATATATGCAGGCTCCATGCAGATTGTTATGGTTTCTCTGATGACCTCCGGGGTTCCGCTTATAATGATTGCGTTGATGACATTTTTCATAAATGCAAGACACATTTTCTATGGTATAGGCTTTGTGGCAAGATTTCGAAGGATGGGCTGGAAGTATCCCTATATGGTATTGACACTGACGGATGAGACCTATTCAGTATTATGCTCTATTGAATATCCGGAGGATATAGATGAGCAAAAGGCGGACTTTTACATTGCTCTGTTATGCCATATGCTGTGGATTATCAGCTGTACTATGGGAGCTTTGATAGGCGAGATGCTGCCCTTTGATATGAAAGGGATAGAATTCTCTGCTACCGCTTTTTTTGTTGTGGTCTGTGTCAATCAATGGCGGCAGTTTGATTCTCATATACCTGCGATAACAGGTTTTGTTAGTGCAATAGCATTCTATATACTATTAGGTGCCGAGTATTTTTTGCTTCCTGCATTATCGGTGAGTTTGATTACACTTATTATCATGAGGGAACGTATAGATAAACAGATGGGAGGTATTAGGAATGACAAATGATTTTGGCTCATCTGCAGCAATCCTAATTGTGGTTGCTTTAATAACAGGCCTTACTCGTTCCGTACCATATCTTTTGTTCGGCGGTAAGAAAGAACTGCCCGGAATAATCCATTATCTTGGTACCGTATTACCGGCATCCATAATGATAATTCTGGTGATATATTGTATAAGAAACATTGATTTGACTGCTTTCCCCTTTGGTATGGCGGAATTATTATCAATAGGTATCGTCATAGTTGCTCAAGTCACAAAAAAGAATACTTTTTTTAGTATCTTTCTTGGGACGGCCTGTTATATG
>JAWLHF010000193.1:0-2897 GCA_041690515.1 Clostridiaceae bacterium
GAAGAAAATGAACTGAGGTTTGTAAAATAGAATATTATTCTTGCAGGTGTTCAAAAATAAGTCATAAATATAACGAGGAGTGATAGTATGAAATGCAAGAATTGCAATAATTTCAATGAGCAGGAGGAGAAAGAGAAATACAAGCATGAAGAGAATACATGGGGAACATGTGCAATAAACAATACTGTGTGCAATCCCGGAGATGAATGCAAGACGGGGTTGTTTGACAAGACCGGTGCAATATAGGACAGCCTCAGCCGGTTTGATTTTTCACGGATAATTGCTTGTCCTATGAATAAGAAATTTTAGCCGGCAATTATTTAATTTAAGACCCTATTATGCTATATTAGTATATAGAAATGTTTCATAATATTTCTAATTAATAAGCATGCCATTATGTTAAGGACGATCATAAGGAGGAAGAAAAATGGGGAAGACATATTCACAAATAAATGTAGGTGATACAGCAAGCTTTCAGAAAACCATAAGCGAAGCTGATGTATACATGTATGCGGGTGTGACGGGAGATATGAATCCTGCCCATATAAATCATGAAGCTATGAAGGATACCAAATTCGGGGGAAGGATAGTACACGGAATGCTTACAGCCGGCCTCGTGTCAGCAGTGTTGGGAATGCAGCTTCCGGGACCGGGGACCATATATCTTTCACAGCAGCTTAGCTTCAAAGCACCTGTAAAGATGGGGGAAACTATAAAAGCCGTGGTTGAAGTAGTGGAGAAGCTTGAAAAAGGAAGAGTAAGGCTCAGGACAACCTGCTGCAATCAGGACGGAGCTGAGGTACTGGATGGCGAGGCTCTTGTCATAGCACCAAGGGAATAGGAGGGCTGAGTCATTATGGATGCAGCTATAAGAAACCAAAGGGATGTGGAACTGAAAAAGAATCCCAAGCACAACGAGGTATATGGCAAATTGCTTTCCACACAAGAGGAGAACGGAAGGCTTTCGGTACACCTGAATACCATAAGGCCCGGAGGGGAGATACTGCCTCATACCCACGAGGTTCTTGAGGTGTTTTACGTAATCGGAGGAGAGGGTTCAGCGCTGGTCAACGGTGAAAGGCAAGAGGCACAGGCAGGTACTGTAATAGTAGCACCTCCCGGCAGTGAACATGGGATGAAGAACACAGGAACAGGAGATTTGATCCTATATTGTGTATTCTCACCGGGAATCGCATGAGAAAATCCAGGGCCATAAGTCTAACAGCTTATAGCCCTAATTTGTTTTACGGTTATATTATTGTATATACGTTAAAAATAAAGAGTGTGGCATAATTCAGGGCAGGCATGGAAACCTGCCCCTACAACATATAAATGTCAGTCTGTAGGGGCGGCCATTGGCCGTCCGCATATGTCAAATCATTCTGCAGAGGTGCGATATGTTTGAAATTAGAATGACAGAAAACGAAGCAGGTCAAAGAGCGGACAGATTTCTCAGGAAGTATCTTAAGGAGTATTCCCTGGGAGATATATACAAGCTGTTCAGAAAGAACAAGGTCAAGCTGAACGGTAAGAAGGTTAAAGAGAATCATATGCTCTGCGAAGGAGACCTGATGCAATTGTACATTGATACGCCTAAGAAGGAAGCTGTGAAGAGACAGCCTGTTTCAAAGGTGATGGGAGAAATCCAAAAGGTCTATGAGGATTCTAATATATTGATAATGAATAAGCCGGCAGGTCTGCTCACACATCCTGATAAACCCGGGGATACCGACACCCTCATAGACAGGGCTTTGTACCATATTTACAGCCAAGGCGGGATACAGGAGTCACAGACCTTTTCTCCGGCGGTATGCAACAGGCTGGACAGGAATACAAGCGGAATTGTTCTGGTTGCAAAGAATTACAAGACTTTAAAAGCTGTGAACCATTCCATAAGGGAACGTTTTATAAGGAAATTATATCTTTGCATTATATCTGGAGAAATGGACAGCGGCGGTGAAATCAAAGGCTGGTTGAAAAAAGATGAAAGCATCAACAAGGTTTCTGTTACTGCAGCCGACGAGGGAGAAGGAAAAAGGATACATACGATTTACAGGACTCTTGGCACATCAGACACAATAAAAGAGCTGGGAAAGCAATTCTCCTTGCTTGAGGTGGAGCTGGTGACCGGCAGAGCTCATCAGATAAGAGCCCATTTTGCCAGTCTGGGGCACCCCCTTGCCGGTGATGTGAAGTATGGAGATAGAAGTATAAACGAATACTTCAGGAAGAACTTCGGTCTGAGGCATCAATTCCTGCATGCATACAAGATTGTCTTTGAGAATGTACATGAAGACATTGCATATTTGAAGGGCAGGAGCTTTGTAAGCAGACTTGACAGGGAAGCAGGACAGACAGCTGTCGCACTTTTTGGAATGGAGGGGTTGTAATTGCAGGAACAACTGGAAAAGAAGCTGAAGAACATACTGGGCAGTATAGAAGCAAGGCTTGAGGAAAACATACTTTTTTTCAAAGAGATTAGAATTGAGTATAAGAAAGGCGGAAAGACAGATTCAGCCAAGGTGTACAGCAGCGAAGACAAGCTGGTATTCGAGTTTCAGAAGGCAAGAACACCCATCATGCCTTCTGAATTGGGCGAAATGATAATAAAGACAGGCAGAGAATTTGAAGACTGTGTAATTAACTATTCTGAGAGAGGCAGCACTATAGTCATAAGTACAGAGAAGAACAATGTAAAGGTAAAGTATACCGATGGGGAACAGGAAATGGCTAATTTACATGATGATGTCACCTCAAGGACAAACAGGGTCTATCTGGTAAAAGCAGGAGAAGCTGATGCAGTGCTCAGGGAAATAGGAATACTCACCGCTGAGGGCAAGGTAAGAAATGACATGATAAGGAAGTACAACCAGATCGACCATTTTGTTGAGCTTATC
>JAWLHF010000194.1:0-2700 GCA_041690515.1 Clostridiaceae bacterium
AACTATATTGTGCTTATCTGTTTGATACCTTCGCCATAATTTACATAAATGGTTTTCGATTCTAGCGTAGAATAGTATTATGTAAACCGTGTATTTAAATCATGATGGTAAAATTTATGGTAGGAGGTATTATATGTGGTTTAAAAAGCTTTTTATTACAGGAATCATGTGTACAAGCATTATTGCGGGAAGCACTATTGGAGTGTATGCATTGGATACATCCTATACAGTTCAGAAGGGTGATACATACTGGATAATAAGTCAGAAGCTTGGTGTTCCGATCAACAGCCTGATGGCTGCAAATAACGCAAATCAGAATACTGTTATATATGTTGGGCAGAAAATCACAGTTCCTCAATACAAGTTGTATACCGTTGTTTCCGGAGATACTTACTGGAAGGTAAGCCAGAAGCTCGGGGTAAGCCTGGATGAATTACTGGCATTGAACGGAGCTAATGGAAAGTCATATCTATACATAGGGCAGCAGATAAAAATTCCTCTCTCCGGTATATCACAGGCTGCGCCGCCATCAAGAGGGAGTAAGCCATATATAACATACAAGAATTATGTTGTAGTAAAGGGTGATACGTATTGGAGAATCTCTCAAAAATTCGGATTGCCTCTTGCTGAGTTGATGAAAGCTAATAATCTGAGCCAGTCCGCATGGCCCAATATAGGAGACGTCGTAAAGATTCCGGTTCATAATGTGCCGATAAAGAGCACTCCGGGGCCGCAATATGGAGAAGCATTGGACTGGTGGACAGAAGCACAGTATGTGATACCCATTGGAGCCGACTTTGAAGTGGTTGACTTTAAAACAGGAAAATCCTTTAAAGCAAGACGTACCACAGGTGCCAATCATGCTGACTGTGAAGCTCTGACTGCCGGAGATACAAAGATAATTAAAGAGATCTGGGGCGGAAGCTTGAACTGGGTCAAAAGGCCGGTGCTTGTAAAGTATAACGGAAGAAAAATAGCAGCAAGTATGAGCTCTATGCCACATGCAGGGAATGACAGTGCTGCCGCAGGAGTATGGACAAGCTGGAGAAGCGATAACTATGGTGCGGGTACTAATTATGACTGGATAAAGAAAAACGGTATGGATGGTCATTTCGATATACATTTCCTAAACAGTACCAAACATTCAGATGGAGCGGTTGATTCGGGACATCAGGCAAATATCAAAGCTGCAGCCGGATTGAAGTAGGATGGGAGCGTTGCAAAACTGCTGAATAAGTAGTTAGCGGCGCTTCTTTTTCTATATAAATAATGCGACTAATGCGACATTAACGGGAGGTTATGGAAACCGTCCCCTACCATTGATTTGGTTGAATAATATGTTGGGCAGGTTTTCGTGCCTGTCTTGAAGGATGTGTAGTAAACGGAACGCATAGAATGCGTTCCTATTTAATATTACGCAATCCTGTACTTCCTTTATCTGTGTATGAGGAATATAATGAAAATATATGGGGTAGCTTTATAGGGGCAAAACTCTAGGATATGTTGCCTATTGCTTTATTGGACAGACACATTATAATATGTTTATAAGCATTTAATCGGAGCGATGTCCATACTATGTATTGAAACCAATGTTTACCAAATATAAATGATAATCTGAAGACCGTGGAGGTGTGCGCAGCTTGTATGCTGCGGTATGTATGAACAATTTATTTCATGTTGGTATTGATATTGGATCTACAACGGTTAAAATGGTTGTTTTAAATGGAAGCAAGAATATTGTATATTGCAGGTATGAAAGGCATTATGCTGATATAAAGAAGAAACTTCAGCATATAATTCAGGATGCCCACAGAATGCTGGGAGATGCGCAGTTGACTGTTATGGTCACAGGCTCAGGGGGGATGAACATAGCAAAGGGTATGGGAGTGTCTTTTACCCAAGAAGTCATTGCGGCCACAAAAGCAATCCAGACCTACTATCCTGAAACGGATGTAGCGATTGAACTGGGCGGTGAAGATGCAAAGATTACTTACTTCAGTGACGGAATAGAGCAAAGGATGAACGGCACTTGTGCAGGGGGTACCGGTTCTTTTATAGATCAAATGGCTTCCTTGCTTAAGGTGGATGCATCGGGACTGAACGAACTGGCAAAGAACTACAAGGTGATATATCCTATAGCCGCCAGATGCGGAGTCTTTGCAAAGACTGACGTTCAGCCTCTGCTGAATGAGGGTGTCGCCAAGGAAGACATTGCAGTATCCGTGCTTCAGGCAGTTGTCATTCAGACAATAAGCGGATTGGCCTGCGGAAGGCCTATAAGAGGAAATGTAGCTTTTCTGGGAGGGCCTTTGTTCTTCCTTTCAGAGCTTAGGAAGCGTTTTATAGATACTCTGAAACTGGAAGACCATCAGATCATATTTCCTGAAAATTCACAGCTTTATGTAGCTATCGGTGCGGCTTTGTCTTCTTTTGATGAGAAGAAAGGAGCATTCAAGTCATTGATAGATAGACTGGAGAGCTATGTCGGCAATTCCATCGGTGAATCTGCCAGGCTGGCACCCCTCTTTTCTGATGAAGGGGAATATGAAAAGTTCAAATTAAGGCATAGCAGGAGCTCCGTAATTAGAAAGGAGCTATCCACATTTGAAGGAGAGTGCTTCTTAGGAATAGATGCAGGATCAACTACTACCAAAATATCTCTTATAGATGGAGAGGGTTCACTTCTTTATACCTATTACG
>JAWLHF010000195.1:0-2653 GCA_041690515.1 Clostridiaceae bacterium
ATGCGGTTGGCGGATTTTTCAACGTGTCTTTAGACACAGCCAGTAATATGCCCTTATAGGGCTGAGCAAACTACCCGTTTAACGGGTAGTCATGATTCAAACATTATGCATTATCGGTTAATATCTTGCAATTGCCTACAAATATGGCACCTTCATCAATAATTACATTTTTTACTGTTATATCCCCAATGAGCTTCGCAGTATGGGTGATATGCAGCTGGGAGGTTGCAATGACATTGCCTTCCACGACTCCGGCAATAAATGCGTTTTCCACTTTTATGTTGCCCTTAACGGCCCCTTCTTCTCCAACAATAAGATTGCCTGTGATATTGAGTCCGCCTTGTACCTTGCCATCCAGCCTTACGGTACCGTCAGCATTTATTGTGCCTTCAAAGATTGTGCCTTTGCCTATGAGTGTGTCTATTTTTTCAGCGTTTATTGATTTTTTGCCTGAGCCGAACATTCTACGACCTCCTTCATATGTATATGAGCAGTATATTATTTGAAGTATTGCGCAGGGTTAACATTTTTGCCGTTTACCTTCACTTCATAGTGAAGATGGGTTCCGGTACTTCTGCCTGTATTTCCTGCCTTTGAGACGGCCTGTCCTTTCTTCACCTTGTCACCTTCCTTCACAAGGAGCTTTGAGTTATGAGCGTATAGGGTTGTGATGCCGTAGCCGTGAGATATTATAACCATTCTTCCGTAGCCGGCATTCCAGCCGGAGAATATTACTACACCGTCACCGGTTGCTGAAATAGTCTGCCCGTAAGAAGCGGCAAAATCCACACCCTTATGGAATTCGCTGCCCCTGCTTGTAAAAGGATTCTTCCTATAGCCGAAGCCGGCTGTTATGGAAGCACTGACAGGCACAATGGATGGCTTGGCCATCAGATATACAACCTGTTTTTTTATAGGGTCTATGGATTCACTTATCAGCTCTTTTTGAGCTGCAATCTTATCAGACAGAGCTGCGAAATCTGACTCTATATTGGCTATCCTGAGAGACATATCCGGACTGTAATCGTCTTTTCGCATACTAACAGGTGAAGCGGTATTGGGAGAAACCAGCTTAAGCTCCGTGGATCCCTCCGATGAGGAAGGGGAGATACCTACTGCCTGCTTGACCTCATCAAGGAGGCGGATATTCTCTTCCAATTGCTTCTGTACAATTTCAGAACTCTTCTGCAGCTTTTCGATTTCGAGTTTCTGTGAATTATTAATAGCCGTAAGTTTTCCTATTTCTTCCCTGCTGATCTCATATTGGAGTCTGAGGGAGGATAAAAGGGAAAAGCATACTGCGGATGCCACGATAAGAAGAACAATTGATAAGGTAACAAATCTGGGGAACCATAACGGCATCCTGAAAGATCTGACATCAGACTGACTTTCGGGAATGAACATGAAAGTAGCATAGTTAATTTTCTTTTTCACCAGTGCTTTTTTCAAATGAATCACCCTTTTATGGTTAAGTAATCAGGACCGGGTAGAAATGCTTTTTACTAAGGAATTTCTAAAATTTAAAGCAAATTCTAAGTCCAAAGAAAGAAAAATTTCAAACTGTATCTTTGATACCTACAAGTTTGAAATCTGCCAAGCGGTCGGATTATATGCAATGAATCAAGTGTTTATGAAAAAAATGGGTTATGATATACCCAATAACCATTTTAGACTAATTTTGCCATAATGTATAGTCCCAAAATTCTCCCTGCTTATAGTGCAACAGCACCAAACCTTGTATTATAAAGGATTGGGCGGCATCGAATAAAAAGCTGATAAATAGCGGAAAATATATTTACATATAAAGAATATGAAATTGCTTGGAAAGAAATTTATGGAGGGATCAATATGAAGAAGATAGCTATAGAAAAACCTTTGAGCAATGTCAAAAGATACCTTGAGAGCCGGGATTGCTCAGTGGAGGTGCTGGACAGCAGCAACAAGGAGTCACGGAAAGCCTTGGATCAGTTTGATGCCATTGTTGTCACAGGTTCCGATTCCAATTTTATGGGGATGGAAGATGTAATGACCAGTACCAGGGTAATAAATGCAAATGGTAAAACCGAAGATGAGATTTACAATGAAGTATTTAGGAGCTAGGAAAGATTAAATTAAGGTGGAAATTGTGTTCCCACTCGTTGTAAAATAAAAGTATGCACCAGTAATTGGATGCATGCTTTTGTTTTTTATTTGTATTTTACGAAGGGGAGTGCGGCAGTATGATATATGTAGGAACATCAGGATACAGCTATAAGGACTGGATAGGACCTTTCTATCCCGGTGATACCAAAGCTGGGGACATGCTGGGCATTTATTCGGACTCCTTTAATTTTAGCGAGATAAACTCCACTTATTATAAGATACTTAATGCTTTCATGTTCTATAATATGCAGAAGAAAACGGGGGATGACTTCCTTTTTTCCGTTAAGCTCCATCAGTCCATGACCCATTCCAGGGATGCGGGAGATAAGGATTATGAGGATTTCATAAGTGCTGTTGATGTGCTTGTGCAGGTTAATAAGCTTGGATGCCTGGTGGCGCAGTTTCCGTATTCTTTTCATTTCAACAGGGAGAATATGGACTATATGAAAGGACTTAAGGAGAGGTTTGCTGCTTTTGATCTGGTGGTGGAGTTCAGAAATAGCAAGTGGGT
>JAWLHF010000196.1:0-2625 GCA_041690515.1 Clostridiaceae bacterium
CCTGCTGTCATTAAAACGGATTTCCCCTTCCTTATATTTCAGAAAGCCGGATATAGAATTGAGAAGTGTTGATTTACCAGCACCATTGGAGCCTATGATGGATACTATCTCACCTTTATTTACTTCTAGGGATACTCCTTTCAGCGCATGGATGCCGCCGTAGTATACCTGCAAATTCTCTACTTTCAACATAGCTAACCCTCCACCCCCAAATATGCTTCAATAACCTTTGGATTGTTCTGAATATCTCTTGGGGTACCCTCTGCAAGCTTGCAACCAAAATTCAATACCATGATGTTTTCACACACACCCATTATAAGGTCCATATGATGCTCAATAATCAATATGGTGATATTAAATCGCTTTCTTATATCAGAAATCAGCTTCATAAGCTGCTCAGTCTCGTCAGGGTTCATACCTGCTGCAGGCTCATCAAGAAGGAGAAGCTTTGGCATAAGAGCTAGTGCTCTAGCTATTTCCAGCCTTCTTTGCATTCCGTACGGCAGATTGTTTGCAATCAAGTCCTTCCTGCTCTCCAACCCCATAATTCCGATTAACTCCGCCGCCTGCTCCTTCAGTTGTTTTTCCTGTTTTTTGAACCTGGGCAGCCTGAATATCGAATCAATAAGTGAATAATCAGCATTGTAATGACATGCCGTCAATACGTTATCATAAACAGACAGCTTCTTAAAAAGTCTTATGTTCTGAAATGTCCTGGTTATTCCTGATTCAGCTATCAGGTATGGCTCATTGTTTGTAATATCCTTTTCGTTAAATATGATATTTCCGCCTGTTACCTTGTATACTCCGGTTATAAGGTTGAAAATAGTTGTCTTACCAGCACCATTTGGTCCTATAAGTCCTGTTATACTGTCTTTTTTGACATTGAAGTTCACATCCCCAACCGCCGTAAGACCTCCGAAGGTCTTTGTAAGTCCATTTAGTTCAAGTATATCCATATCACTTACCTCCTTCCGTCAGTCCAAGCTCATCTTTACCCTTGGAAGTAAGGTTTCTGTATAGCTTCTTCATACTTGAAGGTGTCAGCTCATAGCCGCCCATCAATCCTTCAGGTCTGGATATCATAATAAATATAACAGCCAAGCCATAGAATACCAGTCTCCATTCATAAAAGGCTCTTAGTATCTCAGGAAGAGAAGTAAGCACTAAGGCACCAAGAACACTGCCCGATATGCTTCCAAGGCCTCCGAATATGACAATAATGGTAAGCTCTGTTGATTTGGCAAGGCTGAACATTTTCGGCTGAAGGAAGGTCATGTAGTGGCCCAAAAGCCCCCCTGCTATTCCTGCATATGCTGCACTTATCATAAGTGATGTCATTTTATATTTGAATACATTTATACCTACAATCTGTGATGCCAATTCCTCTTCCCTGATAGCCACCATGTTCCTTCCGTGCCGTGACCGTATCAGGTTGGCCAGAACCATAACAGCAATTATATTTATAAAAAGCACATTCCAGATATTTGTATAATAAGGTATCCCCGGCCAACCTCTTGCGCCGCCGAAATACTGCACATTATCAAGTATGAGTCTTATTGCCTCTCCAAAGCCCAGAGTGGCTATACAGAAATAATCGCCCTTCAGATTCAGGGTCACTTTACCTATGACTGCACTGGCCAAAGCAGCAGCAAGTCCTCCAACCAAAAGAGCCGGAATGAAAGGCCAATGGAACTTTACAGTCATCATTGCTGCAGTATAGCCTCCGATAGCCATAAAACCCGCATGCCCAAAAGAGAAAAGGCCTGTAAAGCCGGTCAGCAGCGAAAGTCCGAGTACGGTCATAAGGTTTATACCTGCCAAAGTCAGTATACCCATAATATATTCATTGCCCATGTCGTCCCCCCCTTATGCCTTATCCTCGGTAACCTTGCCCATGAGTCCCATAGGCCTGACTACCAGAACAGTGATTAAAAGCACAAATGCGATAAGATCCCTGAACTGCGATGATATATAACCGGCAGTAAAGGTTTCTATGACCCCCAGAAGTATAGAGCCTATAACTGCTCCCGGCAGACTTCCCAAGCCGCCGAATACAGCTGCGATGAAGGATTTTATTGTAATTGCTCCGATCTGGGGATATACGGTGTACTTCATACCAAAGAGAACACCTGCTATTCCTGCAAGGAATCCTCCCATAAGGAATACAGCGACTATTATGAAATCTGTGTTCACACCCATTAGTGCGCTTGCTTTGATGTTGTATGAGGTAGACTGTATCGCTTTTCCTATTTTCGTATGGTCTATAATATAAATCAATAATATCAAACATATGGCAGATACCAGAAACATCATTATATCCAGCTTGCCTATCGCCAATTCCCCTATTTTAAAAGGCTGCTTGTTGAATATCTCAGGGTATGTCCTAAAGGTAGGGCCTATGGCTGGTATTGCTATCACCAGGTTTTCCAGGAATATTGATGCACCCATGGCCGAAATGATAAAGTACAAGAATGGCGCTTTCCTTTCTCTCAATGGCTTATATGCCACCCTTTCTATAAGTAGTGCAAGGATTGCGGTACAGACCGCAGAAGCAGCAAAGGCTAAAGGAAACGGAAACTTGAAAAGGGTAAGAAAGAAGAATCCGAAATATGCGCCGAACAT
>JAWLHF010000197.1:0-2519 GCA_041690515.1 Clostridiaceae bacterium
CATTTCTTTGGAGGTTTTGAGACCCAGCTATATTTCTACTGTAGACAGCGGTAATTTCATAGCTTATCTGATGACCCTGAAGCAGGGGCTTTTAGAATATAGGAACAAATGCTCTGTTGATACAAAAATGGTGATGGGATTGAAAGACACTGTAGAGCTTGTAAAATCAGAAGAGGATTCTTTTAAGCTGCCCAAAACTGCATTTGAAAAGGCCCTGTCGGATAATAGCCTTGATTATGCTGCCTTCCGCGAGCTTCTTGAAGGAATCATTAGCATTAATGATTTGAAAAGGTTGAACTGGGGTATTAAACTCAATAAATCTGCAAGCACCTTTATGAAAGAAATATCAGCTAATGACCCGGAAAAAACAGCTGAAGATATACGAAGCATGACTGACAGCCTGATAAAGAGAGTTGATAAGCTTATTGATGACACATCCTTCCTGCCGTTGTTCGACAGTAAGCGTAAGCTATTCTCCATAGGATACAACGAGGAGGAGGAACAGCTGACCAGATCATATTATGACCTTTTGGCCTCTGAAGCAAGACAGGCGAGCCTTATTGCCATCGCACGGGGTGAGGTAAGGAAAGAACATTGGTTCATGCTGAACAGAACACTTACCATGGTCAATGGATTTAAGGGATTGCTTTCATGGACTGGGACGATGTTTGAATACCTGATGCCTTTGCTGATAATGAAGGACTATCCCAATACATTGCTTCACGAAACCTATGACTTTGTTGTAAGGTGTCAGAAGGATTATGGACGAAAAAGGAAGGTTCCGTGGGGAGTCTCAGAGTCAGGCTATCACGCTTTTGACTTCCGTTTGAATTACCAGTATAAAGCCTTTGGAATACCAAGCCTGGGATTGAAAAGAGGGCTTATAAACGATACTGTCATAGCTCCATATGCCACAGTCCTTGCACTTATGGTTAATCCAAAGGATTCAATACACAACATATTGAAACTTAAAGAAGAAGGATTGGATAGCCCCTACGGGTTATACGAAGCGATAGACTATACTCCGGAAAGACTAAAAAAGGGTAAGAAGGGCAGTATAGTGAGAAGCTTTATGGCACATCACCAGGGTATGAGCTTTATGGCTCTCAATAACGTGATCAATGAATTCGTGATGCAGGAAAGGTTCCACAGAGAGCCGGTAATAAAAGCGGTGAATATACTCATGCAGGAAAAGATACCTTCAAGGGTGATATTTGCTAAGGATTACAAAGAGAAGATAGAGCCCTTTGATGAAGTTTCAAGGGAGGAAGTTGAATACACAAAAGTCCTGGGGCTTAACAATAACATATTGCCTGAGGTTCACATGCTTTCAAATGGAGACTACTCTGTAATGGTTACAGATAACGGTTCAGGCTTCAGCAAATGCCGTGATTTGGCAGTGACCAGATGGAGAGAGGACAGCATATTGAATAATTCTGGGATGTTCTTCTATATACAGGACATTGATTCCAACTCTGTATGGTCCAATGCATTAAATCCCTGCAATGTGCTGCCCAATTCCTACAAGGTGGTGTTCTCTCAGGATAAGATAGCTATTGCAAGAACAGATGGGGATATAGACACAAACACAGAAATCATAGTGTCACCGGAAGATGATGTGGAGGTAAGAAGGCTGACCCTTACCAACCATAGTCAGCAGCCGAGGACATTGGAGGTTACCAGCTATCTTGAGGTAGTGATTACCCCTCAATCAGCAGACTTGGCGCATCCTGCCTTCAGTAACCTCTTTATCAGAACTGATTATCTGCAAAAGTACAATGCATTGCTGGCGGAAAGGAGACCCAGAGAGGAGAACAAACCCTATATGTATGCATTCCATGAACTGACTGTCAGGGAGGAGGCTCTGGGAGGAATACAATATGAAACCGACAGAGCAAAGTTCATAGGAAGGGGAAACTCCATCAATAGGCCTGCGGCAGTTGAAGGAAGTCATCCTTTATCAAATACCATTGGTCCGGTTATCGATCCGATAATGAGTCTTAGATGCAGAGTAAGGCTGCAGCCGGGACAGACGGTGAAGCTGAACTATATGACAGGAGTCTCTGAAGACAGGGACAAGGCACTTTTTTTGGCAGAAAAGTATCACGACCATTCCTCCGTTGACAGAGCATTTGAACTTGCATGGACCAGAAGCCAGGTTGAGATGAGGTATCTGAACCTTAAGAAGGAGGAAATTGAGCTTTACAGACAGCTGATGTCCCAGATACTGTATCTGAGTCCCCTAAGAAGAAAACTGGAAAATGCCATAAAGGAGAACAGAAAAGGACAATCAGGCCTATGGGCTTACGGCATCTCAGGAGATTACCCCATTATCACAGCCCATATATCTAGAGTGGAAGAGGTTGATCTTGTAAGGGAACTGATAAAAGCACATGAATATTGGAGACTAAAGGGATTACTGGTGGATTTGGTCATAATAAACGAAGAGGAAAGCAGTTACACACAGCCTCTTAATAATCTGCTGCAGGATATGGTATCTGTAAGTCATGCAAGAGACA